>JAAUSF010000051.1 GCA_012033255.1 Cyanobacteria bacterium RU_5_0 | reverse complement strand
CTTCAAAAGATTAATTTACAGCTTTTTAATTTAAGTATTTTAATTTTTAACATTTTTGGAGCTATCTTTTCTACGGTTTGAATAGATTTCTCTTAACTCAATTCCTCACTGTTACCGCCGCTATGACCTCAGACGAAGTGACGACCTCTCAAAAAACCCTTTGGATCTATGACACTACACTGCGGGATGGCGCACAGCGAGAAGGGCTGTCGTTGTCGATCGAAGACAAATTGCGAATTGCGCGTCAGTTAGATCGTCTGGGGATTCCCTTTATTGAAGGAGGCTGGCCCGGTGCCAATCCGAAAGATGTACAGTTTTTTTGGCAGTTAAAGGAAGAACCCTTGACCCAAGCTGAAATTGTGGCGTTTTGCTCCACTCGTCGTCCAGGGAAGGCGGCGGCTGACGATCCGATGCTGCAATCCATCTTGGCAGCCGGAACTAATTGGGTAACGCTGTTTGGTAAATCCTGGGATCTGCATATCACTGAAGGATTGCAAACCACGTTAGAAGAAAATCTGGCGATGATTCGAGACACGATCGAATTCTTCCGCAGCCACAGTCGGCGAGTGATTTATGATGCAGAACATTGGTTCGATGGCTATAAACGCAATCCTGACTATGCCTTGAAGACTTTGGAGGCGGCGATCGCAGGCGGTGCTGAATGGCTTGTCCTCTGCGACACCAACGGCGGAACCCTCCCGCATGAAATCACAGCGATCGTCCGCCATGTCGTTACCTTCGTCACTAATCATCAAACGCAAGAAAACTCTCCCCATCTCCCCATCCCCCCCCAAATCGGCATCCACACCCACAACGACTCCGGTACTGCCGTCGCTAATGCCCTCACTGCTGTGGTCGAAGGAGCCAGAATGGTACAGGGGACGATTAACGGCTATGGAGAACGCTGTGGCAACGCCAATCTTTGTACGCTCCTGCCCAACCTACAGTTAAAACTGGGTTATGCTTGCGTCCAGACAGATCAACTTGCTCAACTCAGCGAATCTAGCCGACTGATTAGCGAAGTGGTCAATCTCGCTCCGGATGATCATGCGCCGTTCGTGGGGCTGTCGGCATTCGCGCACAAAGGCGGAATTCACGTTAGTGCAGTAGAGCGTAATCCCCTCACCTATGAACATATCCAGCCAGAACTGATTGGCAATCGGCGGCGGATTGTGATTTCCGATCAGGCGGGTTTGAGCAATGTGCTAGCAAAAGCCCGAAGTTTTGGGATTGATCTCGATAAGCAAAACCCGACCTGTCGCCAAATCTTGCAACATCTTAAGACATTGGAGAACGAAGGCTATCAATTTGAAGCGGCGGAAGCTAGCTTTGAGTTGCTAATGCGGGAAGCTCTCGGACAACGGCAAGAATTTTTTACTATCAAGGATTTTCATGTCCGGTCTGACATGGTGCGAGATACGATCGATCGCGGCAGCCTGTCTTTAGCCACAATTAAAGTGACCGTGAACGGCAAGGATATTCTAGAAGCGGCGGAGGGAAATGGTCCTGTTTCAGCACTAGATGCGGCTCTCCGCAAAGCATTGATGAATTCCTACCCAGAAATTGCTTCCTTCCACTTGACCGATTACAAAGTGCGGATTCTGGATGGAACGGCTGGTACTTCAGCAAAAACTCGCGTTCTAATTGAATCGAGCAATGGGCATCAGCGTTGGACAACAGTAGGTGTGTCTGGAAACATCATCGAGGCATCTTACCACGCCGTTGTTGAAGGGTTGGAATATGGGCTGATGCTGCAAAGTCGGGCAAAAGCCGCCTTAACCTCTTCCAACTGAGGCACCTTTACCACAAAGGCACTAAGACACAACGGCTAAAAACCAATGTTTTCTTCGTGTCTTCGTGGTTAATGTGATTTATGCAACGACAGACGATCGCCCCTTATCGAGGTGGTCTACGTCGCTGCAAAAATTCAGGAATATCCAACCCTGGCTTCGGGCGTGATTCAGGTGGGGGTTGAGTGGTGGAAGGAGGCGGTGGCGGGAGGGGTGGCGAGAGTGTAGAAGGACGCTTCAAGGGTGAAACTCGCGAGGCTTGGGCAGGCGGTGCTTCAACTTGAGTTGAGAAGCCTGTCGCAATCACAGTGATCCGGATTTCGCCCTGGAGTCGATCGTCTAATACGGCTCCAAAAATAATGTTGGCATTTGGATCAACCGCTTCATAAATGGTTTCAGCCGCCGCATTGACCTCATGCAAGGTGAGATCATATCCGCCTGTAATGTTAAACACCACGCCTTTCGCTCCGTCGATCGATGATTCGAGAAGCGGCGAAGAAATAGCGGCCATCGCGGCTTCTCTCGCTCTCGATTTACCAGAGCCGACCCCGATCCCCATGAGTGCGGAGCCTGCATCCGCCATCACTGCTCGGACATCGGCAAAGTCTACGTTAACTAATCCCGGAATCGTGATGATATCGGAGATACCCTGCACTCCTTGGCGAAGAATATCATCTGCAACTCGGAACGCCTCCTGTACGGGGGTTTGCTCCGAAATGACGGAGAGCAGCTTGTCATTGGGGATGATAATCAGAGTATCCACCCGAGTCTGGAGCGCGGCGATGCCTTCATCGGCTTGTCCCATGCGGCGTTTGCCCTCGAAGGTGAAGGGACGTGTCACCACACCGACTGTCAATGCTCCCACTTCTTTGGCGACTTCCGCCACGATCGGAGCCGCCCCAGTCCCAGTTCCGCCCCCCATCCCAGCGGTGATGAAGACCAGATCCGAGTGTTCAAGCGCGGCAGCAACCTCGTCACGGGACTCTTCAGCCGCTTTTTGCCCGATCGCCGGGTTCCCTCCCGCTCCTAAGCCTCGCGTCAATTTTTGACCAACCTGCAAGCGGTTCTGCGTGGTGGAATAGGTCAGGGCTTGAGCATCGGTATTGATTGACCAAAACTCCACGCCAGTGACATCACTCGCAATCATCCGATTCACGGCATTACAGCCGCCTCCACCGACCCCAATTACTTTGATTCTGGCTACACTGCTTGGCACAATTTCATCACTCCTGGGTTCCTCTGCCAGAGAGCCTCTAGCATCACGAGGCTGCCCCAAGTGTATGCCAGAATTGTTAAAAGGATTCGCGTTATTCATCAATGGCGAAAAATTGGCTTTATCTGCGTCGGAAGAATTGGTATGGGTAGATACTAATCTACTATTAAACGTCATTGGAGTTTAGAAACTACTGATACAAAGACTTTTTAACTCTAGTCAACTATAGGGTAAGTTGCTTGAAAAACCAAACAGCCGTCTAAACGGCTTATAGGCTTTATCACTTCAAGATTTGAGAGATTACAGTTAATTTTTATGAAAGCAATTTAGAGGTGCGATTCAGCGATCGCGACTAAATCTTTACGAAATTCCATCTATTTCCCTACCTACTCCTTTTTACTATAAGTCAGCTTCAGTTTCCGGTTCAATCCATTCTCCTTCTTCAGATAAATCAGCATTTTCGGATAAATTTTCCTCCTTTGGAGACTGTGGGCTGACAACCGCTCCCGCCATTTTAATGAGCGGAACTTCAGGATTTCTCAAATCAATGTATGCCACCTCGTCAAGGCTGACTTGCTCTGGCAATTTTCGCATCTGATCTAAGACCCGCAATTGCTCTGCAAATCGAGAACCATACGCCCCAAAATATACAACACCTAATTCAGTCTGTAGGATCAAATTTCCTGGTTCGCGCCAATCAATCTCAGAAATTTTGACAGGGCTACGGCTGACTTGCTGATATAGACTCATCCATTGAGAGCGATATTGCTCCCGTATTCCGATCACCTTGAGAGTCGGTAATGAGCGGGATGGATTGAGGGCGACATAGCGTTCATAGGGAATCCAGGTGCCCTTTTCATCCAGCAGCCCCTTTTCAGATGAACCATTCAATTCAGATTGAGAAGGGATCTGCATCGAACTGGAGAAAGCGATCGCCACCGGATACCGCTCCTGAATTCGCACTGTCAAACTGGGCGGAAACAAGCGTCGAGTCACCGTTGCCTCCGCGATCGGGGCTTCTGCCTCTAGACGATGAGCGATCGCTTGTGGCTGTACCGTCAGTAAAAATTGCGGATAGTTGATCGGTAGAAGCGATCGAATCGTATCTCCTGAAATTAACCGATTTCCCTCCACTGTTACTTGATTTGGATGGCGCAACATCCAGTCTGGCAGCGTCAATGCCCATACTAAGCCTGCCGTCAGCCCACTGACCGCCAACAATTGCCAACTTCCCCGCAACGCTCTCCAACGACGCTGACGCCGCAACCTTCGCCGCCGATCGCGTAATTCAGATTGAGAAACAGATGGAATATCTGCCATCATTCACGGTTATCGAGTCCATTGAATGTTTCACTATAGCAGAAGCAATTAATGTTGCCGCGTCTGTCGTGGGAAGAGAACAGGGAATAAGAGACAGTCCAACTTTTTCCCACCTGTAAATTTTCTGTTGATGGATGGCATGGTGTAGGGGCAATTCCTGGATTACCCTGGCAGAGGGCAGACACGTAGGTCTGGCATAGAGGGCAGACACATGATCCGGCATAGAGGGCAGACACGTAGGTCTGCCCCGACTGATCGCAAAATCAACGAAAAATTTACGGGTAGACTTTTTCATCTTTCATCCTTCATCCCTCCAGCCCCATTACTTCAACTTGTCCTGGCAAATAGTCTTCCCCAAGTTTATTCGCGCAAAACCCGACATCGACGACTTGACTGGGTTGGATCGATCGTCCCCAGTCAGGCGGAGTCACAGTGTAGCGATCGCCCTGTCGGACAAAGGTTCCATTCCAACTCTGGTTAATTTCAGCCTGCTTCATTTGAAAGGTGAGTTGCCAATTGCTAGAATCGGTGCTGCCCGGATTGTTAACTTGAAAGCTGACGCAAAATCCTGTGTCCCAATCGGATTGAATGAGCGACTGCACCTGTAGATTGGTTGCCGTTTGAGTTGGGTTAGGCGTCGGACTGGGAGGCGCACTGAGACTAGGAGTAGTAGGAGTAGGATTTGGTGTAGGAATAGCGTTAGTCGTCGGAGCAGGATTTTCTGAAGAGTCGAGGGTAGAGGTCGGCGTCGAATCTGAAGCTACATTTGGTGCAGAGGGATTATCTGACAGCACGGTAGCGAGAAGGCGCTGTTTGGGAACGTCTACGCTATACCAGTCATCAAGCAGAATTCCGCCAGTATCTTGACTATTGGGATTCCAGCACCAATAGGTGAAACTGAGCGCGTTCTGCTGGATGAATTCTACAAACCGGCGCTGCCAAATGCCCTCTTTGGACGTTTGATCAACCTGACGCCCCCCAAATTCTCCAACCCAAATTGGGGCGATCTCTTCAGTGGCAATGTAGTTAAATGTGGTTTGCCAACGATCGTCCAAATTCTCCGGGAAGGTTGGTTCTGAAAACCAGGACTTGTTCGCGACTCCAGGACCGTATTCATGTGGCGAATAGACGAGCTTGTTGGGATTGGATAGCCGCACCGGATAGTCTCGCGCTCCTTCCAAATTTCCGCCCCACCAATGATCGGTGTAACGCTGACCAGGAACATTTTTCTCCACGCCTTCGACCACAATCAGCCAATCTGGGTTCACTTCCAAAATCGCATTACCGGCACGTTCGGCAGCCAATCGCCAATCCGTAGCCCGATCGTCCGTTCCCCAACTGGCGCGTCCGTGCGGTTCGTTCTTGAGATCGGCCCCAATCACATTCGGTCGATCGCGGTATCGCTCCGCTAGCATCGTCCAAGTGTCGATCCAGTCTTCTTCCGTAAAACCATCGCCATACCACAACTCTGGAATCGACTGAGTATTTAACTGGTGGCTATCCAGCAAAATCATCAATCCTTGGCGATCAGCCTCCTGGATCACCGAATCCATGACTTCGATCGGCGTTTTGCCCTGCAACTCCTGATTGGCACCGATATTGAAATCAACCGCGTCGATCGCCTCACTGCGAAGCGATTCCAATGCATAGGGCAAACGAATCACGTTATAGCCCAAACTCTTGATTTGGACGAGCATTTCCTGATAATCCCGTACCCACAAGCCAGCCGGGACATGAATGGGTGTCTCGAAACCAAACCAATTGACTCCACGCAACAGCACAGGCTCTCCGTCTGCATCCAAAATTTGGGCACCTTGAGTAGACAGTGGCAGTTGAACCGCGAGGCGATCGCCTTCGGAAGACCCTGAAGAACTAGGCGACGACAATGATAACCCCAGAATCAACGCAAACGAGGTCAGAGCCAACGCAAACCAGCGTAGCCAAGGGGATAGGCGATCGACGAAAAGTGAAGCATAACGAATAAAGGATCTCAGCATTGTCATTTGTTACCTACCCTGCCAATGATGATCCGTGAATTCATAGAGATTATAGTAAGTAGCTCAAAATAATGGTAGCGAGGTGGAACTCATCTCACGTTTGCTCAGTCGAAGCTAGGGAACTGGCAAAGCGAACGAATTTAGCCCGTTCTGATTATGAGCCTATCCGAAAACCCATTGTGTAGGGTGGGCATTACCCACCTACCTATTGTGATACTGATTATGACCAAACTTCACAGAAACTTTACATATAAATCAGGTACTTTACCGGAGCTATGCAATCGATCGTCAGAATACATAGTCATACACAATCAGAAACCCATCATCAGAAAACTTACAGCAGTTTTCATCTGCACAAACTACACTCCAATGTACGGGCGAACGGCGGTTCGCTCCTGTGTCGGTGACTTACCCATTTGAAAATCGATGTGAGTGACCAATGACCTTAACTGCTCATGATTAGAACGATCGCTTTTCTTCTGATCCCTTGTGTTTTTCTAGGTCTGGTGGCTGATCTAGCATTCGCCAATCGCCGTTCTCCCTGGTCTTCCGAATCGATCGCCAGCACTTCTCCCCCTCCTTCTACTGAAGAACTGCTCCAACAAAGTTGGGTCGCCTATAAAGAACGGTTTATTCAGGATGACGGACGGGTGATCGATCGGGAGGCAAACGATCGCACCGTTTCTGAAGGACAAGCCTATGCAATGCTGCGATCGGTTCTAGCCGATGATCCTGAAACCTTTGCCTTGACGTTGACATGGGCAGAAAATAATCTGCAACGGCAAGATGGAGAAACCGGCAGCGATCGCCTCTGGGCATGGAAATGGGGGAAAGATGAACAGGGCAACTGGGGCATTCTTGATGTTAATTTTGCCAGCGATGCCGACCTGGATGCGATTACGGCTCTCATCCTGGCACACCGTCGTTGGCATCGCCCAGAATATTTAGAATTGGCGAGAGCGAAACTCGAAGACTTATGGAATTTTGCCACTCTAGAAGTCAATCAACCTGGCTCTACGGCGAAAGTTCGTTACTTCATCCCAGGTCCCATATCCGCTTTCCAACCTCAGCCGAACCAGGTTTACCTCAACCCGTCCTATCAGCTCCGGCATCATTTCGTCTATTTGCTCAAGTAGATGCGATCGCGACTGGATCAGCCTGGTCATAGCAGCTATCGGGTGTTAGATGAGTCTACTAATTTATCTCTAGTGGAATTGCCGAGCGATTGGGTTGTTCTCGATATGACAACCAGACGATTCCGCGCTACTCCGGTTGACACCAGACTGCGAAGTATGTATAGTTTCGATGCCTTTCGAGTCTGGTGGCGCGTCGCAATGGATGCTGCATGGTTCGATGAACCAAGAGCAGAAGAATTTCTAGAGCAGCACCTTGAACATATCCAGGAGTTGTGGCGATCGCGTCAAGTCATTCCCGCTCGAATTAATCTGGTGGGATCAGCGATCGCTCGTTACGAAGCCACCAGTCAATATGCGATGCTCTATTCTGCTTTCGAGATTGTTAATCCTGATATTGCGGAAGAAATTTACCAGCAAAAATTGATTCCCACTTATCAAAATGGCTTCTGGGATAATGACTCCGCCTACTACACCCAAAACCTGGTGTGGCTGGGACTCTTTCCTCTCGCTGACGTTCCAGCTAGTTTGCTCCAGCCTGGTGAGTGATGGAGTGGATGTGTGGATGTGTGGATGTGTGGATGTGTGGATGTGTGGATAACAATCGGCTACTCCATCTCCCCATCTCCCCATCTCCCCATCTCCCCATCTCCCCTCATCCGGTATTGTAAGGTTGTACGACGCGGGAAAGAGTAATGCGGGCAGTTTTGTGTGGGTATTATGGCAAGGGCAATGGCGGAGATGAAGCATTGTTGGCGGCGTTGTTGCAACTGTTGCCTGCTCAGGTTGAGCCGATCGTGCTTTCAGGGAATCCGGAGGAAACCCATCGTGCATATGGGGTGGAGGTGTGCGATCGCTCTGCTCCGTTGGCTGTTTTGCAAGCGTTGCGACGATCGGATGTGTTCGTTTGGGGCGGGGGCAGCTTGATTCAGGATGCGACGAGTGCCCTGAGTCCGTTGTATTATTGCGGTCTGATGGCATTAGCTCAGCGCATGGGGCTGAAGACGATCGCTTGGGCACAAGGCGTTGGACCGTTGAACCGTTTTTTGACTCGTCAAATGGCTCACCGCGCTTTCTCAGGTTGCACAGCCGTAAGTGTAAGAGATGCCGGATCAGCTACCCTTTTAGCCAATTGGCAGATTCCGTTTACATTGGCTCCTGACCCAGTGTGGGCATTGCAAGCGGAACCTGTGCCGGGGCTATGGGAGTTGCCTGCACCGAGAGTCGCAGTGGCGTTGCGGTCTCATCCTCAGTTGACCTCTCAACGTCTGAAGATTTTAACTCAGGCACTCGTTGATTTTCAGAAGGCAACTCAAACTTGTGTTCTTCTGATTCCGTTTCAGCCAGTGCAAGATTTGCCGATCGCCCAGACGATTCAATCTCAGTTGCCAGGAGTGAATCAAATTCTGATGCTAACTAACCCACGGCAGTTGAAAGGCGTGTTTCATGGCGCAGAAATGGCGATCGCGATGCGGTTTCATGCCCTGATTATGGCAGCCGCCTCCGAATGTCGCTGTTTTGCCGTCAGCTACGATCCTAAGGTCAATCAACTGATGGCAGACCTCGATCTCCCAGGCTGGACACTTGAGCAAATGCCCTTGGATTCCAGACAAATTAGTCAAGCTTGGCTGGAACTCTACGCGAACGGCGATCCTCTTTCTGCCGATCGAATTGCTGCCCTGGAGGAGCGGGCATTGCTTCATCAAGAGGTTTTGAAAGGGGGGATAGGGAGATGAGGGGATGGGGTGGTTTTTTCTGCTTCCATGCCTTAGATTGCTTCTATGACAAAAATTTGCATTCGGCAACTTAAAGAATTAACTAACCTTAAGATTGATGCCATTCTTGTTTTCTGTGCTAGTAAGTTAAGTGTTCAAGTTAGAGTGTTCACACCAGCTAACGGCTTCGGCAGGCTGGGTTTTGCGTCCGTGTTTTAGTCAGGATTGATGAAGTTGGCTTAACCTGGCTGAATCTAAGTGAAATGCCTATCTAGAAAATTGCACCTTTGAGTTAGAGCTATGAGTGAAGCAAATACCCCATTCAATCCACAAGGTCAGTCTGAATCAGTGGATTCTACGCTAAAGCGCCAAAACCCTTCAGCAAAGAAAATACAGCCGATCGATCCATTGAGTGTTCCAGCCGAACGGTTTAGTTTTAATGCGGACAATGGGGTTGAAGTGGATGATGCCCAGGACGGAGTTCGGATGGCGGAAGTTTCTGAGACGGCGATCGGCTGGCAAACCTGGCAATCGTCACGGCGAGGCGAAACATCTGACCCGCTCAGTTTGGTGGAACCCCCGGATTTGGCGGATTTGGTTAGCTTGATTCAGGAGTTAAATCAGTGCAATAGCATTTTGCTTGATCGGGTGTCTCAATTAGAAGAGGCATTGGAACGAAGTCAAACGGCTCTACAAGCGGAAGTCGGACGATCGCAAGACTCCCCGTTCGCGCTCGATTCGCAAGACTCCATCACGATGCCGGAACAGCTGAATAGTCTCTACAACCAGCTTGAGTTCGCGCAGCAGACCAACCAGCGTCAGCAAATCTTGATCGAAACGCTGACAGAACAACTTGAAACGAGTCAAGAACGAGTAGCTGAATTGGAGCGGGAAGCCGCGCTAGTTCAACAACGATACAATGAGCAAACTCAATTGCTGAGCCAATCTGAGAATAACGGTCGAGATTTGCAAGCCCGCCTTCAGCGTCAGCAACGCTATACGCTGCAATTCAAAGCGGCTCTAGAGAAGTGTTTGGAAGTACCGACTCTTCAATATGAGTCGGCTTCAGAGGAGGTCGTCACGTCTGATCAGTCGTTTTTACCCAAAGTGCATCAGATTCAGCCTTGGTCTACTCCGTCCGAGCTTTCGACAATGCTGTTACCGTGGATGAAGGTATCGGCTGAAGAATTAGCTGAGGATAGTCTGATGGATGTTGTGGAGGCGACGATCGACCTGGAAGCCGTCGTGAGTTTTGAGCCAAACGACGCACAGACTGAGGTGAATGCATCGGAAACAGAACGATCGCCGTCTCATCTAAACCTGATGGCGATTGACCTGCCGACTTTTCTCGGTGAGGCCCCCAATGTCACGGCTGAGCCAATTCCCCCATTGTCATCTGAACCAGTGGTAGAAGAAGAGGCTGAAATTGCGTTTGCTGAGCCTCATTCGGCTGTGTTGCCCATTAGCTATAATCTCAAACCAACCGCCGATAACGCCGATGAAACGACTTCGGATTCGCTGATCCAGAAATTGGATGCGGCTGTACAACCTTTAGCCGCGATGTTGGCGGAAGCGATGTTGGCAGGCGATCGCTCCAGTTCGGCTACAGATGTACAGGGAGATGTCAATACGAATGCAGCATCTGCCAGTGTGACGGATAGATCACAAGCGGATGAACTCCTGGAATCGGTCATGACTGATGCCGAAGGTGCGCTCTGGCAAGATTTAGCTCGGCTGATTAATGTCTCAACGGAAGAAGTGGTTAAAGCCAGCTTGTCGGGTGATTTTTCAGCATTCGAGTCGATTAATTTTGAGGCGCTGCATGGAGAACAGCCCACGGATGATTCGTTGAACGTGAGTCAGGAACGATCACAGGAACGATCACAGTCAGACTTCGATCGCGTCCAGCCAGCCGCAATCAATGAATCTGCGATCGTATCCCAGCCAGCGATCTCGATGCCAGCCAATCCATCGACATCCCCCACCCCGCCGACTCCTCCTAAGATGCCTCTGATTCCAGCTTTAGCAGGAAACTCAAGCTCACCTTCTCCGATCGTCTATCCTTGGCGAACTCAAAAGAAAAATCGATCGCGCTCAATGGTCGATTTGCCCTCCTTCCTGCGGCAAGACACACGACCCTTACCTACCTGATCGCCATGACTGCTGAACAGCCTTCCCCTCATCCAAAACCACTCTCCACCTCTGAGCTTGATGTAAAACACCCCGAACCTGCCTTTGGCTGGACAGTGTATGCAGAGCAAATCAATGGTCGATTTGCCATGATTGGCTTTGTCACTCTCATCCTTCTGGAACTTTTGACCCACCAAGATTTTTTCACCTGGTTAGGCTTGCGTTGAGCCTAGTCCTTTGTTGGGTCGATGGATAGATTGCCAGTAAGGCTATGCAGCCTATAGCGGTTTTCAATTGCATCCAATCCACTAAAATTGTACGGGCATGGCATGCCGTGCCCCGCCGAACCCTATTCAATCTGCACATCATAAATTTCCAGAATTCTTGTGGGATGGGCATCTTGCCCGTCCACTTGTGCAAAATAAATGTGGAACAGCTTATGAGAACAGCCGCAATGCTGCTCGGATTGTTATGAATACTTTCTGCCTAAAGAGATAATTTTGTAGCTTAAGCTACCGTTTTAGATTTTTGTGTTAATCTAGAAATTGAAGGCTTACCATAAATCATCCTGAGAGAATGTCCATTATGAACAGAAATCGTCAGCAATCCTTAATGCAAGCTGTGTATACTCATCGCGAAAACCTGCGGCAAAATGTGCAACGTCGTTTGGAAGCCGCTAGAGCGAAAGGGGATGAAAATTTAGTTCGTGTGTTAGAAGCCGAAGCCGATTATATTGGCTAACGCATAGGCTAGTAAAAGCGCCCCCGTTTTAGAGGCTAACCCTTCAGGGTGTAACCCTAGTCCGATACAAAGCACAGCAGAGGTCGATTCCCTGCATTAAAATTTTTTTAAAAAGTTGTAAAGGCATGGAGTATGAGCCCTCCATGCCTTCGCCTTAATTAAGATTTTGGGGACGAAAGACGCTCCGCCCCTATGGTTGATGGGTTATCAAAAGAGTCAATCACATTAGCGAACGACTAGCGTATACCGTCCTTGCCCAGATGCATCATAGGAGTTGGCGATGATTCGATAGACACCATCCACGGGTAAAGTAATTGTTATTGCAGAATTCAACGTACCTGAACCTGCATCATCGTTTTCTCCAACTACCTGATCGGTAGGACCAAGCAAAATTAAATACGTATCAAAATCGTTACTTTCGAGTGAAATGGTTACCGTTTGACCCGCTCGACCCTCAAATGTATGGATCTGGTAAAGGCTACCATCTTGTAATGTGCTAGAACCCGGACCGAGGTTGCCTTGCTCTTGCAGAATTATCTGCGCTGCTTGCTCAGGAGTAGAGCCTGAACTGGCAAGTTGGAGGCGATAGTTGCCTGTTTCTCCGGGTGCAAATGAGTTGGCGATCACAATATAGGTACCATTCTCAGGGAGAGTGACAGCCAGTTGAGTGCTGTCAATGCCATCATTTCCATCCTGAGCCAGAGCCGTGCCATTGGGAGCCAACAAGATCAAGTATGGGCTAAAGTCGTTACTAGCCATTTCAATCACAACCTGCTGCCCTGCTTGACCTTCAAAGGTGTAGGCGTTGAAATAACTATTGTCCGATGGGAGAACATTGCTGCTACTATCCAATTGGTCTTGGACAGGGCTATTCAACGCCAGTTGGGGTACGCTTTGGTTGTCCTCTGCGACCAATGGCGAGGTCTGTTCTTGCGCTACCTGGGGTGCTTGACCGTCTTGAACAGCTACCAAGAAGGGTTCTACCTGCCCAACTGTGATGGCGAATCCAATCCCAATGTTGCCAGCTGGGCCAGTAGCCGGATCTCTGGGGGAAAAAATGGCAGTGTTTACGCCAATCAGTTCGCCATCATCATTAAGCAACGGACCGCCAGAGTTACCGGGATTGATCGCTGCATCGGTTTGAATTAAGCCTTGTTCGCGATCGATCCGGCTGACAATTCCCGTTGTCAACGTTCCTTGAAATCGTCCGAACGGATTACCGATCGCGAATACGGGTTGACCTACTCGCACAGAATCCGGATCAGCCAACGGGATAGTGGGGAAATTGCCGCCGCCTCGAATCTGGACAGCCGCAAGGTCTATCCCATCCCCATAGCCAATCACATCTCCTTGATATTCTGTGCCATCTGGCAAGATTACAGTGACCGTTTCAGAGCCGCTGACCACATGGGCATTTGTCAAAACTAATCCATCGGAGGTAACAATACTGCCGCTCCCTGTGCTGTTTCCGGCTGTAATCGAAACAACCGCAGGACTAGCGGATTCGTAAACATCTTCAGCTTGAGCCAGCGCTTGGTGGCTAGCAGGTTGCCCAAAGTGAGTCAGGCTCAGCAGTTCAACTGGGGAAACAGCATTAAGGAGGCTAAAGCCTAGTGCAGTCCCCACGACAGCGAATCCGGATGATGCTAGACGGAGGAGTTTGGTGTTCATATGCAGTTATCGATCGACAGTTACTTATAGAGGGATATTGAGTGAGTTCACCAATAACGTAGTAGCGATCGCCACTTCATTCACATTCATTCTACGGACTTCTCAACCCAGTTTCCGCCATCCGGAACAGACCGTATGATTCAATGGCGGCTGGCATATAACTAGCGAACAACCAGCGTATAAGCTCCTTGACCAGAGCGATCGTAGGAGTTGGCAATGATCCGATAGGTGCCCGTGGCAGGAAGGGTAACAATCAGCAGCGAATTGAGGGTACTGGGAGACGCATCATCGTTTTGCCCGACGACCTGCTCATCAGGACCTAACAAAATCAAATAGGTATCAAAATCGCCGCTTTCCATTGAGATTGTCACAGTTTGACCTGCATCCCCCTCAAAGGTATACTCCTCGTAAAGGCTGCCATCAGATTCGAGAACTTGCGAGTTTGGACCGAGCATTCCCTCATCTTCGAGCAAGACAGGGCTAGTACCAGTTGTACTTAATTCCAGATTATAGTTTCCAGTTTCCCCAGATGAGAGCGTATTTGCCAAAACGGTGTAGATGCCATCCATTGGCAACGTAATCTCAATGCGAGAGCTAGTGCCACCGGCACTGTCATCATCTTGAGCAAGATTATCACCGCCCGGTGAAAGCAAGATGAGATAAGGATTGAATTCACTGCTAGACATTTGAATCACAACCTGCTGTCCTGCGGTGCCTTCAAATGTGTAGGCATCAAAGTAGCTTTGATCGCTTGGCAACACATTACTCTCGTCACTCAGCATTCCCTCCACTTCGGTCGGTTCATCCTTCAGCGCCAATCGCTCAGCAGGTTCACCCCCGCCTAGAAGCGGAGACTGCTGTGGAGTGCTAGGAGCCGTTCCGTCATTCACAGCGGTCAAGAACGGTTCAATGCGGTTGACGGCAATGGCAAAACCAATTCCGACACTGCCAGCCGTATCAGTGGGCGTGAAAATGGCACTGTTTACCCCAATCAGTTCGCCTCGTCGATTGAGCAACGGACCACCAGAGTTGCCCGGGTTAATCGCCGCATCCGTTTGAATCAAGCCTCGTTCGCTATCAATCCGGCTAATAATGCCAGTCGTGAATGTCCCCTGAAAGCCGAAGGGACTGCCGATCGCAAAGGTACGCTGACCGACCTCCATTGAGTCCGGATCAGCAATGGGGATGGTAGGAAACTCCTCACCTTCCGGATTGCGGATTCTAACAGCGGCAAGGTCTAGTCCTCCCTCTCCGAAACCAATTACATCAGCCTCAACTTCTCTGCCATCCGCCAGCCGGACTGTAACCGTTTCAGAACCACTCACAACATGAGCATTGGTCAGAACTAGACCATCAGGCGAAACGATCGTCCCACTGCCTGTTCCAGTTGGGGTGTCAATTGCCACAACCGCAGGGCTTGCCTCTCGATAGATGCGAATATTGGTATCCTCTTCGGGATCTTCTTGGGCAAGAGCTTGATCAGTGTCAGCTTGACCAAATTGAGCGGGGTTCAGCAATTCAACTGGAGAGAAGGCGTTGAGGAGGCTAAATCCGGCTGCGGTTCCTAGAACGGCAAATCCTGATGCTGCCAGACGGAGGAGCTTAATGTTCATGCTGAGGTCGCAACTCACTAGATTACGATGACAAGAAGACTATTACAGGATACTCATTGGCGATCGCTTGTTCCGTTCATTTCTCTAGGCTCTTCACGTCTTTTATCGTTATGGAGTGTCGAGCCAGAAAACTGAAAATCAGAAGAACGCAAAAAACACGAAGGATTTAGTTAACTAACTTCCTTCGTGTCTATACGTTTAAATAAGCCAAATGGATGCCCAACTACTATTGATGCCTTACTCATCTGGATAATCGATCGGCTGATAGTCTACGTAGTCTGATGATTCAGATGCCGGACTGCGTCGTCGAGACGAGCTAGGAGGTCGGTTGCGTCTAGGTCGAGCGGGGCGATCGTCCTCCACGCTACTGGGACGAGAAACGGGGCGAGCAGGTCTTTCTTCAAAATCATTACCCCAGTCATCTCGAATATCAGAGCGATCGGGCGGGAGAGGGCGAGAAGAACGAGATTTACGGGGACGATCGGAGAGCCGTTCACTACTTCGACGACTAGACGGACGACGGACATCTTCTCTTGTGTAATCCTCTTCCTCAGCGCGAGAGTCGCGTGCTCCTCGAATCCGCCGATTAACCGGAAAGCGATCGTCCAATGGAGGTGGATAATTGTCTAGTTCAGCCCGATACACTCGACTTACTGGGCGATCAGTATCAACCACAGGAGTGCTACGTTTAGCTTGCTCCGTCGCAATCCCTCGCAGACGGACTGCCTCAAACCCGAACCACACGGCGGCACCCCCTGACAAGAACTGAGCAAATTGCAGGATTGGGTCAAGCCGCCAACCTTGAAAAAACAAAATACCGCCACAGAGCAAGGCGATCGCGGCGAAGAAAATATCTTGATCACGTGCGAGGGCTGGACGCATGTTTCGCAGGAAATAAAGTCCCACTCCTGCGAGGGCGAGAGCAATGCCCAAAATGCTGGCCATGCCGAAGCCGATGTTTACCATTGCAGTTCTCCGTTGATCTGTCCCTAATATTAACGACTCTGGACGTTGTGATCTCCACTATAACGCCTAATAAAAATGGTTAATAAAAAAGCTCGGATGCTGAGAGTGTCAGCAGTTTAGACAATCCGCCACTCTACTCTCCGAGTCATCAGTATATTAGAACCATCGGTTTGCGTCAGGCTAACTGCCATCCACAATCACTAGGAACGCTGAATTTTGTCTTTCTGGCTAATAAAAATCAATCCCACAACGATAGGAACCACAACCACAACCACACCTGCTAGCAGGCTGTAAAAGAAATTCATCAAAGAAGGTGTCATATGACTCTGTCCGTAAGTTCAGGCAACTGTTCACTACTAATATTATCGGTCTGTTAACCGTTTGAGAAGCCATTGGCGATCGGAAATGTTGGCTACTCGATTGAAATCTTGCTTGAACAACCCGTTGACCAAAGGAATGGGATACAAGCCCCGTCGTTCTACGACGGCTTTTCTTGAGAGTGAATGTACCGTTTAAGAACCTCCAGTGGCGCTCCTCCTACAGAAACCGCAAAGTAGCTAGGACTCCACAGAGCGTCTTTGTGGGGTTTTTGGTGCCCAGCTTGCCCATACCTGCGACTGGATACCCCTTTAAGCGCGTTAACTATCTGGGATATTGAAAGCTTGGGCGGATATTCGATTAGCGAGTGAACATGATCCCCTTCACCGTTAAATTCCAGTATTTGAAAATCCATCTTTTCTGCCACTTCCTTAAAAGATCTCTCAATCAAGTCCAGGCTTTCAGTAGTAAATACAGGCTTTCGATATTTGGTTACACAGACCAAATGAATTTTTAAGTCTGAAACACTATGTCTTTCCCTGCGAAATTGGCTTGTCATATTGTGTAGACCAATATATAATGAATTAACAGACCAATTCTAACACAATCCATGAAAGTCAGGTATAAGTATCGTTTTTATCCGACAGACCAACAGCAGCAGAGTTTAGCTCAGTTGTTTGGATGTGTCCGTGTGGTTTGGAATGATGCCCTGTCTATCTGCAAAGCCTCTGAAAAACTGCCCAGCACCAACGACCTGCAAAAGATTGTCATCACTGAGGCAAAGAAAACTGATGAGCGGTTATGGCTTGCTGGGGTGTCTAATATTCCGTTGCAACAGTCTGTTGCAGATCTGGGAACTGCCTACAAGAACTTTTTTGATTCCCGTAATGGGAAGCGTAAAGGTTCAAAAATGGGCTTGCCCAAATTCAAGAAAAAGCACGGTAGGCAATCTGCCAGGTTTAGGCGCGGAGGCTTCTCTATTAGAAATGGCAAGGTTTATCTTGCCAAGATTGGAGATATATCACCTATTTGGTCTAGAGAACTCCCGTCTGATCCAAGTTCTGCAACGGTCATCAAAGACGCAGCTAACCGCTATTTTCTGAGCTTTGTGGTCGAGATTGAGCCTGTTCAAGTCGATGCTAAAAACCAAAGCATCGGCATTGATCTGGGTATCAAAACTTTTGCGGCAATGAGTAATGGTGAAATGGTGAAGAGTCCAGACTACTCTAAGCTGGACAAGCGCCTGAGACGAAAACAGCGCAAGCTTGCCCGTCAAGTGAAAGGCACTAAGCGTAGAGAGAAAACTCGTTTGCAGATTGCTAAGTTGCACAACGAAATTACCGATACCCGCAAAGACTTCCTGCACAAACTGTCTACCCGTGTGGCTCACGAAAACCAAGTGATCACGCTGGAAGATTTAAATGTGTCGGGGATGGTTAAGAATCGCAGACTATCGAGAGCGATTAGTATGCAGGGATGGCGGGAATTTCGGGTGCTGTGTGAGGCGAAGTCTGAGAAGTTTGGTCGCGTCTTCAACATCATCAGCCGTTGGGAACCGACCTCTCAGATCTGCTCAGATTGCGGGTACAAATGGGGCAAGCTGGATCTGTCGATTCGTTCTGTACTCTGCATCAATTGCGGGGCAAAACACGACAGAGACGAAAATGCCGCCAGAAATATAGATAAAGTCGGGATAGGGCATTGCCACGACTCTAAACGGACACGGATCGACCGTCAGACTACTCCGGTAGCCAGTTGAAATGATGTGTCAAGAATCCCCGTCTCTTCAGAGCGGGGAGTATGTCAAGCTACGATAAATCTCCGACTCAAGGAGCGATAGAATATGAGGCAGATTAGTTACAAAGCGTGACATTCTCCCGGCACTGAATCAAAGATTACAGCGCAGGCTTCCCAAGATCACTCCTGAGAGTTTCCTGCTTCATCCGCCCTTCCTGGAATGTTGCCATTCCTCATGCGAGTGCAATCCTTCCTGATGCAACGCTCTACCCATTGTCAAGGTTCAAAGCAGTTTCCGAACTTTGCGCTGTTCCCCACGTTGCCAGGACGTGTTCGTTTGAGTCAATCGGCGGGCTGCAAAACCATGACTATTATACCTCCATACCTCAAAACTCAGTCTCCATACAGGTTTCGCGTTTTCTCCACGCCATCAACCCCGCCATCAACCACGCCATCAATGTGTCTGACAATCCCTCAACTCTCTTCTTCCCCCGTGCTACCCTTGCATGGGTCACAAGAGGTTTCGGTCTTGCCCTTTCCTCCCGATGCTGACCGAAGCGTTACAGCGCGGGACTTCCCGCGAGTCAGTTAAACAATTAGTTTAAGTCAAGGGTTTTTCTATGACACCTGCAACGATCGCCTCCTGGATTCTTGCTCCTTTGCTAGGAGTGATGATTTTTCTGTTCATCTTCCGAATCGTTTTGACCTGGTATCCTCAAGCAAACCTGACCCAATTCCCATTCAATATTGTTGCCATTCCTACAGAGCCTTTCTTGATTCCGCTCCGAAAGCTTGTGCCCCCGTTGGGCGGTGTGGATATTACGCCAATCATCTGGGTAGGGATTATTAGCCTGATACGGGAGATCTTGTTGGGTCAGCAAGGACTGTTGACAATGATCAATCATGTCCCCTGATAGCTTGTCGATGAGGGGATGAGGGGATGAGGGGATGTGATCGACCCATCGACCCATCATCCTTTCAATCTGTTGCTAACGACCGTTGAGCTTGCTAGCGACCTTCTGCCAAACGGTTGTCTGTTTGGGAGCTTGAGAAATAAATTTGGGCTTTTCTTCATTCAGGTAACGATAGTGTTCCCAAATCTCCCAGTAGGGGCATTCGGGTTGAATTTTCATTCCTGCCCAGTGGATGTATTGTAGGGGTTGATTGATGTTGGGATCAAAGAGTCGATCGCCCTGCACCACAAAGTGTGGACTGCCTGCCCAGTTTCCTGGAGCTTTGCCCAATCTGCGAACGATGTTGAATCGCTTAGGAATCCGTTTTAACACCATGTAATTGATGATGGGCTGGTCGGAGGTCTTTTGGGAAAAGTCGAAATAGTCTGGATGGGCAGCGCATTCGGTGAAGCTGTCGTAGAGATCTTGCTCTGAGATACGGTGCTTTTTCGATCCCCAGAATCCGCCATTAAAAATATCTTGGCATTCAGTTTCAGTGAAGATGCCTTCTTCAAAGACTTTTGGGGTGAAGACGTTGGTAATGCCGCCTGCATGTTGATAATCGGCGCAAATGAAATCGTATTCTGTTAAATAATTCAGGTTGTCGATAATTTTTTCAAACACCACAATATCGGTGTCAATGTAGAGAAATTCATCGAAAGGACCAAACCAACAGGCTTGTTTCCGGAACTGGTTGGGACGGGCAAAAAAAGACTCACCAAAAATCTCATGGAGTCGATGGGAGAGCCGATAGATAAACGGCAAATCCTGGTAGACGCTCACTCCAAACTTTTGAAACAAAATTTCAGCGACTTCCTGATAGTTGTCATCGTAGGGAATCAAGACGACGGGAGTTTCAGAATCACGGACTCGGATGCTGTTCAATAGCGCGATCGCCTGTTCGGTGGCGCGATCGTTTGCTGTAATATAAATGCCACGACTCATGGAGAGATCCTCAAAAATAATCTTAGTTAGCAGGTTAACGGCTCAACTTCAGTTTGCGGAGAAATCGCTGTTTTATGCTGGGTGGTGCGTTATGGACTGTGGGCTTAGTAGTGAATACTGGGCGATTTTCAGGTTCGTGTAGATAGCGATAGTGGAGGAAGATATCTCGATAAGGAAAGTCAATATTGTCACCTGCACAAACCTGCCGGAATAGTTTGCTAGATAAACCAATGTAGTGCAAATAAGTCAATGGATTGCCGTGGTCATAGAGCAAATGATTTTGCTCTTCAAAGTGCAACGAAGTGACAGAGTTTCCGGTGCATTGCTCCTTCGATAAATGCAACGCCAGATTGTGAATTGATAAGCCCGATCGCATTGCCATATAATTCAGCACGGATTGATTAGGCGCTCTCATATACAACACTTCTGACTCGCCCTCTGCCAGCTTAGAAACCAACCAATCTCGCTGTTCCTTGGGGAAGAAACCGCGTTTTGAGGCATAACAACCAGAGCAAAAAATTTCAGAATTGATTCGTTCTGGCGGGAAGATTTCGAGGAGTTTAGGTGAGGCAATATTGAAGATGTGAGACGGATTTTTGTATTGGAAATCGTAGGTGACAAAATCGTACTGAGTCAGGCGATCGAAAATTAGGTCTGGGGAATTTAGAACTAGCGTATCGGCATCTAAGTACATGAAGCGATCGAAGGGTGCTTCTGGATCAAACGACACATACCGATGATTACAACTGAGGCGATACACGCCAGAAATTCCCTGTTCTTGCCAAGTTTGCAGAGCAGATAGGTGAGTTTGCCAAACCTGAGTCGAAAAGTCTTCCCAACGAGCAAAGATGGCTGGATCATTTAATAGCGTGACATTTTTGCGGGTAGCCACTTCTTGTTGAACGCGATCGAGGCGCTTGTCATAGGCAATCACGCAAACAGGCAGGTGACTTGCATTGGCTTCGATACTGTTGAGGAGAGCTATCAGTTGGTCGTAGACTCCATCATTTGCCAGCGTATAGATACCGTCTACCATAGGGATTGGGGATGAGGGATAGAAGAGGGAATCAAGTCGGTAGCATTAATTGAACTGGGTCACGTAATCGGAGAGCCAATGGATCAGGTTGAGTTTGTGCAAAATGATTTGACGAGCTTCAGCCATTGCCTCTTTAGCGGCATACCAAGCGTCTGGTGAAGCCGTGATCTCTTGAATGTAGGTCAACCCCTTCTCATCCAGACTGGGCAATCTTAGAAAACTGCCCGGAGGTAAAAGTTTATCAGCAGCAGAGCCTCCGTAATAGATGGGCAAACACCACGATAGAAGCGCATCCCAGAGTTTTTCGCTGACATACCAGCTATTTTCGGCATAGTTTTCGATCGCCAAGTTGTAATAGTAAGGAGCAAGCGTATTCCACTTGTTTGCAACAGTGCCCAGACTGTTTGCAGATTCTGGGAGATCGCGCCCGTAGAGATCGAAGTCCAAATAGTTATCTTGCAACAGTTTCAGGAATGCCAGCCGTTTGCGGTGATTGGCGGTGCGGCTAATCCCAGATGTCACCCAAGAACACGGGCGAATTTTTTCTGGAATCGCCCCGCGATCGAGTTCTTGAAATGAAATGCCTACATACCAAATTGCAGGCATATAGTCTGGCACAGGAGCGAGATCATCGGGTCCAGAAACATAGCCACAGTATCGCTGAGCCTTTTCATAATCTGCTTTTCGTTGGTTCAACTTTTCCTCAAAGGGCGGTTCTCGTAACAGTGAAACGATTCGCTCTTTGGGGATTCCCCGAAATGTTGCCTGAATTTCTGGTTCAGAAAATTCTTGCAGTTGGGGTTGAAATCGATGTAACCATCCTGTTTGAAGAGGGGGTTGAAAATCGAGAAAGTTATATAACAATAAAAAGTCTGGTTTTGGAGATTGAGCAAGCAATTGAATGTTGTTCCAAATTCCAAAATGGTGCGGTGTTTGGTTCCACAGCCAATCACTCTGTACCAAGCCTTTGTATGAGGAAATCATTCCTACAATTTTTTTGTCCATGAGAAGCCCTGGCTGTTGCCTTGTTTGACGATCGAATCCCAGATGAACTACTTCCAGAGTTCCCAGAAATTCGATCGGGGCAACAGCGATTGGTTCTCAAAGCTAAAACTCTTATTGCGGTTCCGTTTCTAGGCGTTGAATCGTTTCGATGAGCGATCGGACTTCTTCTGTCCCTTCGGATGCCTCAAAGGAAAGGGGAAATTTGCCGCGAGCTATCATTCGCAATCCTAGAGGTGCCAAGCTGACGAGTCCTTGCCAGTCGCGGAAGGAATTTGCCACAACCTTAAGTCCAAATTTGCGCTCGTCGATCCAGCCGCCTTGTTTGACTAAATCAATTAATACTTTGCGATGACGAACAGGGCGACTAGTCTGATCATTTTGGCGATCGAGAATTTCCTGCTTGATCTTGCCGATCTGATCCATCGGTGCCACACCCATTGGACAAACGGAGTTACAGAAATAGCAGCGAGTACAACCCCAAACGCCTTTAGTCCCTTTGCTGTACTGTTCTAACCGCTCTTCGGTTTGGCTATCTCTGGAGTCTGCGATCGTCCGATAGGCTTTCGCTAAGGCATGAGGTCCGACAAAATCAGGGTTGACTTCACGGGCATTGCATTCGGAGTAGCAAGCACCACAGAGGATGCAATTGCCAACTTGGTTGAGGCGATCGCGTTCTTCAGGGGATTGCAGAAATTCTCGCTCCGGAATTTGTCGTGCGGCGGTGCTAACGAAGGGATCAACAGCTTGAAGATGATCCCAGAAGCTTGTCATGTCAACAACCAAATCTTTGATCACCGGCATATTGCCCATCGGCGCGATCGTGATGGTTGGGGTCTCATTCAAATGATTAGAGGAGCCATTGGCAATGGTGGTAGCAATGGTTTGAAGTCGCGCCACTTCGCTGCCCACATTTTCCTTGCAGGCTAAAGCGGAGCGTCCATTAATTCGCATTGAGCAACTTCCACAGATGGTGTTACGGCAGTTTTTCCGAAAAGCTAGGGTGCCATCTTGTTCCCACTTGATTCGGTTCAGACAATCTAAAATTGTGTTTCCTGGCTCAACATCAAGTGAATAGGTCTGAATTTGAGGTGCAGAATCGGAAGTCTGCCGAACCACCTTTAATAAAACTTGCATATCGTAAAACAAATGTGCTGACGAACTTACCTTCTAGTCTAAGCCTAAACTTTACTGGTGTTTTGCGATTGTAGAATGACTTCATTCAGTCAGTCTGATTACCAGACAAACGGGTTGATTTTGGGCAGAGAAGCGCGTGTCGATCGACGATCGCAATTTTATTGAAATGTATCCTATTAAACTTACCTTCCACCCATTCAGCCTGCTTAGAATTGCGCCAGAAAATTCTCAGATAGGATCATTTAGGGCAATACAATCCTGCTGACGCTGTTCGCTATTGACAGTCGGAAGAAAGCATGTATCAGTTCATCACTGTACACACATCTATCAATAAAATTAATCTTCACCCGGAAAATCAGTTCTTTAACTTGAATCAAAGAATACCAAGGCGCTTAATCTTATGTGGAAAATCGTAGGATTGGTTTAATTCGGTGAATTGGCTTGCTAAATTTCATGATCTAAACTAATACTGATCTTTTACATGAGAGGAGTTTAAGGCTATATTTTATATAGTCAAAGTTTGGCTCAACTTTTTGCCCTCAGAAATAGCAAGGAATTTTTGGAAGCGATGGCTGAATCTGCCCCTACTCCGCTAACAGGAAAAGCGTTACTTCAAAAAGTAAAAGAACTTTCCCACTTACCGCGCCGAGAAAAAGCAAGACAGTGCGGGTATTATACTACTGGGAAAAACAACCAAACTCGCGTAAATTTGGCAGATTTCTTCGAGGCTCTATTAGAAGCGAAGGGTACAACCTTAGATGCAGAAGGCTCGAAAGATGGTCGAGGACGAGAACCAACCTATCGAGTGAGTGTACACAAGAATGGGCAAATTGTTATTGGCTCAACTTACACTGAAAAAATGGGATTGAAGCCTGGTGATGAATTTGAGATTAAGCTTGGTTACAAACATATTCATTTGATCCAGGTCGATAGCGGCAAAAATGGGATGGAGTATATGGAAGACGAGGATGAGGATGATGAGGATGACGAAGATGAGGATGACGAAGATGATGATGAGGATGACGAGGATGACGAGGATGAGGAAGAGTAAATCTTGTCAGTGTGAAATTCCTGTAGGGTTTTGAGATCGTTTTTTTGATCAAGTTCAGATATGGCTCATGCGATTTGTCGATCGCCAGAGGTTAAATACTGACTGAATCAACTTTAAGCATTTTGATGTAGTTTGATTGCTTCTCCTTCGTTTAGCAAGTAGTTGCTGTTTGAAGAACTTTAGTGAGCCTTTGTTTCCAGGTGAAATATCAACCTCGCTCTGGATTTTATTGTTTTTTCTAGCTTGGCTGAGCGCATGGTTGCCGATCGCCATTCCGTTAGCGATCGCGCTCAAATGGCACCCTCCCCAACCGATTACCCTGTCCCAAAAACTTCCTCTGATTGCCACACTCTATCTGCTTGCCCCACTAGTGCTTTGGGGTGTTGCTTTTCTACGTGAAGAAACTTTTGTAGAGTACGGCTTGGTCTGGAACCTGTCAGAGTGGGGATCACTCGGTTTAGGGTTCGTCGCAGGTGTATTGGGGTTACTTTTGATGTTCGGCATTGAATGGGCACTGGGTTGGTTACGATGGCGATCGTGGCTGATCGGTTCGTCTTTACCTACCCTATTCCTGGGACTGTGGATCAGCTTCACCGAAGAGTTAGTGTTTCGGGGATTCTTGCTCAACCAACTCCAATATGACTACGCTCCTTGGATAGCCGCCACGATCGCCAGCCTCATTTTTGCCCTTCTACACCTCATTTGGGAAGGACGAGAAAACATCTCCCAACTTCCCGGACTTTGGCTGATGGGTATGGTGTTGTCTCTAGCTCGATGGGTGGATGACGGTAACTTAGGCTTAGCCTGCGGACTTCACGCCGGATGGATTTGGACGATCGCAACTCTAGATACTGCTCAAGCCATCACCTACACCGATCGAGTTTCTCAGTGGTTCACCGGTTTGGGTGGTAAACCGCTAGCAGGGCTGGTTGGACTCATATTTTTGTTGGCAACCGGAGGAATCTTATGGGCGATCAGGCATGGCATCTACCGCGAAGCTAGCATCCTTCCGGGGTCATTCATGATTTTTCTAATGTGAGTAAGGTGACTGGATTCAGAGGCGTAAAGCGAGTCAGAGAGGCGATCGGCACTGAGCGAGAAAGTTGCACTTGGAGGAGGCGATGTTGCCAGTCTGAGGGAGTTTGGGCTTTCAACCAAGCGAGGGCGATCGATAGATGCTCCAGAGTGGCTAGTGCCAGGACGATCACCCCATTGGGCTTAATCATTTGACGGCATACCGTCAGAATTTCGGCAAGGTTGCCGCCACTGCCACCAATGAAAATTCGATCGGGGTTCGGAAGAGAATGAAGTGCATCTGGAGCCGTACCATGAACAGGTGTGATCTGGCTGACCTGAAAGCGTTGGCTGTTTTGCTGAATCAACGTAATGCCTGCGGCAGTTTGCTCAATCGCATAAATCTGAGAACCCTGAAACAGACGGGCAATTTCGATCGACACGGAACCTGTGCCTGCGCCAATATCCCAAACAATCTGATCAGGTCGTAATGCCAGTTCTCCTAAAATAAGCAAACGAACTTCTCGCTTCGTCATCAAGCCCGGACGATCGCTAAAACTCAGAAAACTCTGATCGGGTAATCCTAGGGTGGGCAGGCTTTGCAAATCCAATGGACTGATTTCAGAACTACGCAACAGAATCACCACATTCAACGCGGCGAACGGCGGATCGATGGCATCTTCTGGCGCAAAATATTGAATCCGCTCATCTGAACCGCCCAAATTTTCGCAGACCCAGACCTGATAGCGACTCGGAAGATCCAACGATCGCAGATGATGCACGATCGCTCCGGGTGTATTCGTTTTATCCGTCAGGATCGCAATTTTCTCTGCTCCTTGCTGTAAGGCTTGAGTCAACGAATCGAGCGATCGTCCATGCACACTGACAATTCGCGCATCTTGCCACGGCACCTTCACTCGACTAAACGCCAGTTGAATCGCACTCAGATACGGATAAAAAGTGATTTGCTCCGGTGGTAATTCTGCCAGCAGCAACCGACCTAAGCCGAAGCAAAGGGGATCGCCGGAGGTGAGGATGACGATCGAGGGTGAGGGGGTGAGGAGATGAGGGGATGAGGGAATGGGGGAATCGGAGGGGGTTGATTTGGTGAGATAGTGGCGGATGGTGGCGATCGCTTCTCGAAAACCGTCTAGGATAAGCCGATCGCCTTCATAGTTAGGAAAATAGCTGAGATGACGAGGGCTGCCAACCAAAAGCGTAGCCTGTTCGACAAGCTGCCGCACTGAATCCGTCAACCCAACTGCCCCCTCCAACCCAATCCCCACAACATATATGGGAGCCATGATTCACCCCATCATTCCTCTTCCGGTACATCAAACAATACAGTCGTGATATACCGCTCTGCCCATTCAGAGCCGAAGGCTTTTTCCAGAACGCGGCGGGTTTTGTCATTTTGCTGCTGTTGAGTGCAGTAATAGCGCTGTCCGGCGAGAATTTCGGCGTGGCGATCGGAGGTTGGAGAAGTGGCAATCGCTTGCTGGCAATGAATCCTCAAAAATGCTTCAACTCGTTGCAAAAATTGAGTTTCTTCGTTTGGATTACCAGGACGGACAAGAACACAATATTCGGAGAAGATATCGCCCCAGTTTGGACGATCGCGAGACTGAGCGAATTCTAAAGCGGGAAGGGCGTTGAGATGAGATTGGTAGGGAGCGGGAAGGGTGCGATCGGCAGAAATGGGAGAAAGATCGGCGACTGCCATGCTGATTTGTCCTCGTCCACCGACTAAATCGGCTCCAAAGATTGGCAATGCATAATCCGATCGGGGAAACATGACGCAGTGCAAAATATCCAAAGCCGCCCCGACTTTTGCCAATTCCAGGTGAAGTTTGCGAAATTGGGGAGTCTGATAACACCGATTCTCAATGATCAGCTTTTCGCCTTCCAATCGCCCCTCGACGTATCCCAAATCGTCGGGCAATGAATAAGGAGATAGATCCAAATGGCGTTGCCAGACGGCTTCAATGCAGTTTGCCATATTGCGGATGAGCGAGGGCTGCTGTTCGCGGATGGAGGCAGTTGGGGGTAGGGTCATAATAGAAAATTCAAAAACTCAAAAAATTGGAGATAGTAGGAGATATAGGAGATATAAAGGGGTAGTAGTCAGTTGGTTCAGAATATCCTTAATTGAAGCAGGTTAAATGAACCGGGTTCAACGGCTGCTGTAACGGGATAACTATGTACTATCAGGACGCATTATGCCAGGGCAACTATTGGGCGATCGCTATGAGGTCGAGAGGCAGCTAGGCAAAAAGTCAGGTCGGTGGACATTGCTAGCCCGCGACTTGGTGACGGAAAAGCCCGTCATCCTGAAGCTGCTGTTTGTGGACGAAGAGATGATGCCGGATGACTTGAAGCTGTTTAAGCGAGAAATTGAAACGCTCCAGACGCTCTCTCATCCATGCACACCCAAGTACCTAGGATACTTTGAAATTGACCTGCCGAGAGATGGCAAAGCCCTCGCTTTAATCCAGAGCTACATGGAGGGGACTTCGCTTCAGCAGTATCTCCAGCAAGGGCGAACCCTCAGCGAGGCGGAAGCTCTGCAAATCGCGCAAGCAGCACTCGAAGTTTTGCTTTACCTCCACGAACACCAGCCTCCGATTATCCATCGAGACATTAAGCCAGGAAATGTTCTATTGGCAAGTGCGCCAGAAGTGATTACGTCTCAAGTTTGTTTAGTAGATTTTGGCTCTGTTAAATCATTTGCTGCCAGCGACTTTACCTCGTTCACGCTGGTAGGAACAGATGGCTATATGCCACCCGAACAGATGGGCAGACGCGCCGTGAGAGCCTCGGATCTTTATAGTTTAGGAGTGACCTTAATCACAGGAATGTCAGGGATAGAACCAGAACAATTACCCCGACGAGGACTCCAGATTGACATTACCCAGGTCGTCAATGTGAGTTCTGCTTTTGCCAATTGGCTGAGACAGATGACTGAACCTGAACTCGATAAACGCTTCAAAATTGCTCAGGAAGCCTTAGCTGCCTTGATCCGGATAACCTAACGCGATGTGCAACTTTTGTAGTCTGACCGTGGCGCAGGCCTCTTACCCGTCCAAATCGAGCAGGCAAGAGGCCTGCGCCACGGAAAGTCAGTAGGTTTAACGCTGCGGCAACCCCATCACCGATCGATAGTGCGCTTCAATCTCTTGCACAGTTTTGGATTGATGACTGATCCATTGACTGCGATCGAACAGGTCTTGTCTTAACTGATCGACATCTACAGTTGTCATGGTGCCATTTGAGACGATCGGCTTGCCATCCACCCAAACGCTGTGAACGGCTTGAGTCGGGCGACCGAGGACGAGTAAGCCGATCGGATCGGTGCGCGGCAATAGCGATAAGCTGGTGAGATCATACAAGACTAAATCAGCTTTTTTGCCGATGGTCAATGATCCCAGATGATCGGCTAAATTCAATCCTTTTGCGCCTCCGAGCGATGCCATCTCGATCGCCTCACGGGGCGTAATCCAATGCTGGTAATCCATGTCAGTGACGTTGTGGAGGATGGAGCCAACTTTGATCGCTTCTAGCAAATCTTGAGAATCGTTGCTAGCCGACCCATCACAGCCAAACGTAACATTCACTCCCGCTTGGCGATATTTCAGAATCGGAGCAATGCCACTCCCTAATCGCAGGTTGCTAAGCGGATTATGCACAACCGTGGAGCAGGTTTCTACCAAGATTGAAATATCAGCATCATCAAGCCAAACGCAATGGGCCAGAGACGTGCGAGGGCTGAGAAACCCAAGCCGCTTCAAATGTTCCACTGCACTACAGCCATATTTTTCTTGTGCCAAAAGTTTTTGCGCTCGGCTTTCTAGCAGGTGTGTGTGGCGACAGAGGTGATGGCGATCGCTCAACTCCACACATCCCTCAAACAGTGCATCTGAGCAAAGCTGCATCCCTGTCGGTGCCACCATCACACTGATGCCCTCATCAGGGCGATGAAACTGTCTCACGGTATCTCGCATCAGATCCAGCGTAGCTGCCGTACTGCGGAGGTAAGGTTCAGGATTCATCGTTTTCCCGCCAGAAGGAACACCCGCCATCAGCGATTCATCTTGAATCAGTGGCGCAACAAATGCCCGAATCCCGATATCTTGATACGCCCGAACCGCCGCCGCGATCGTCTCTTCCTCCCGTCCGGGAATCAGCACCAGATGATCCACAACACTTGTGCCACCGGATAGCATCGTTTCGACTGCCGTCCCGATCGCACTGAGGTAGATTTGCTCTGGATCTAGCGGCACAAAATCATACAGGTCTGCGAGCCACAGTTCCAGGGGGCGGGGCGGAATGATCCCCCGTTGCCACAGTTCAGAGGAGTGAGTATGGGCATTGACGAAACCTGGAAGCAGCAACTTATCTCGACCATCAATGATGGTGCCCATTGGCTTCAAGTTCGGTGCAATAGCGATGATACGATCGCCCCCAATCTGCACATCCACTGTGTCATAACCCCAATCCGTAGGAATTAAAGCGTTCTGAATTGTAAAGCCCACAGGTTACCTCAAATCAGCCTCAAATTAATGCAGGTTAAGAAGAGCCATCAGAAATCAGCCTTCACTCCAGGTATATCGTACAATCACGAGCATCACCCAACCTGTGGAATTATTGCTTAGGCTGATGTTTGAACGAATCACTCTACCTGATAACGTCTTGCCCCCCGTTTCACCCTATTGCCATGCTGTCCGAGCCGGAGATTTTCTATTTGTCACCGGGCAACTTGCCCAAGATCCCGAAACTGGCAAAGTTGTACGTGGCTCAATCGAAGACCAAACGCACCAAGTCATGGCAAACCTGAAGCGAGTGCTAGACCATGCAGGTTCCAGTTTCGATCGCGTCGTCATGGCTCGTGTCTTCATCACTGATCTTCGTTTTTTGCCGATCGTCAACGAAATATATGCCTCCTACTTCCAATCTGGACAATGTCCTGGTCGAACGGCGATCGGAGTCACAGGACTTGCCGGATTGGGGGATGTCGAAATTGATTTAATTGCATATTGTGGAAAATGATTTCATCCTTCATCCTTCCCAAGAAGTGCTTTTCACTACTGAAGCGTTCATCGGTTTTAGATTAGGACAGCAGTTACGTTAGTCATCCGTATTGGATTGCAAATCGGAGTTCTAATGATGAATCGATCGTTGCGATCGCTCGGAGTTCCCCCCAATGCATGGACAGTCGATGCAGAAACCGCCGATATCACTCGTCCATCCTTGCCTGCTCGACCAATTATTCTATCAACGGAAACAAAAAACCTACGGCTGGATTTGTCCAAGGCAGCCATGCTAGTCATTGATATGCAAAATGATTTTTGCCATCCCGATGGCTGGTTAGCGCATGTTGGCGTGGATGTGATGCCTGCCCGTGAACCGATCGCCCCGCTTAAAACACTCCTGCCTCAACTCCGCAATTTAGATGTGCCGATCGTTTGGGTTAACTGGGGCAACCGTCCTGACTTGCTCAACATTAGTGCCGGATTGCGTCATGTTTACAACCCTACAGGCGAGGGCGTTGGATTGGGTGATCCATTGCCTAAAAACGGTGCCCCTGTATTGACGAAAGAGAGTTGGGCGGCGGCAGTAGTGGAAGAATTGGCGATCGAGCCGACCGACATCCGGATAGACAAATATCGCATGAGCGGCTTCTGGGATACACCGCTCGATAGCATACTGCGGAATTTGGGCAGAACTACTCTATTTTTTGCCGGAGTGAACGCCGATCAATGCGTCATGACCACACTCCAGGATGCCAACTTCCTCAGCTACGATTGCATTCTCATTCGCGATTGCACCGCCACCACCTCACCCGACTATTGCCTACAAGCCACCTTCTACAACATCAACCAGTGCTTCGGATTTATCACCGACTCGCAAGCCATTCTCAGAACCGCTCAATAGTCGTCAAAGTGGATGAGTCGATGAGTCGATGCTCAAACCAATTCCCCATCTCCCCATCTCCCCATCTCCCCATCTCCCCATCT
>JAAUSF010000205.1 GCA_012033255.1 Cyanobacteria bacterium RU_5_0 | reverse complement strand
TGGTGGGAACCCGAACTGTAAGCCAGCCTGGAGGCTCGTGATACCTGCGCTTAGGCTCCGCTATTTGAGACGCTTGCTTGTATTGCAGGGCTACTGAAACTCTGCGCTCTGGGTCGGGGAAAGCCCCCGGCTTCTAGCCGTGGGGAAGCTTACGAATATTCGGATAAAGAGTCTACTGTGAACATGAACGCCCATGCGTAGGGGTGAGATTTGGCTGGCTGATCTCCAACCGACGATCGGGGCTGAGATTAGTAAAACCAGACCTGTTGTGATTGTCAGTCGAGATAGCATTGGCATCTTACCCTTGAAGGTGATCGTTCCAATTACAGATTGGAAGATTCAATATCAGACAAGAGTATGGATGGTTCGTCTGGTACCCAATTCTGTAATTGACTTGAGTAAAACATCCGTCGCGGATACCTTTCAAGTTCGTTCAATATCGGCAACAAGGCTGATTCGGCAACTAGGAAAATTAACTGATCTGGAGATGCAAGTCATTTCTGAGGCGTTGGCACTCGTTCTCATCTAAGGAGATTTCCGACAGATAAAATACCTGCGTAGGATGGGCAAAGGCGTCCGTGCCCATCCATTATTCTGGCTGACGATGGGCACGGGTAAGACCCTTTGCCCATCCTACGAATTGGTAGATTCTTTGCTGGAAATCTCCTAAGCTGTAGTTATCTCATCCTACGCGGCCGTTCAAAACTTCCTCGATCGCAGGCTGTGAACGGCAACGTCATCAACTGAGGGAGGAATGGCAATCATCATGCCCTCATAAACTCGCCGGACTTCATCAGCGAGATAATAGGGAGAGATTCCCGCTTCAATTACCGCCGAGTATCTCGCCTGGAGAACACCGGATTGTCTTGGTGATTGATGAGCAAGTTTGCACCACTCCAACCCGATCGGAGATTGATGCGGCTTTAGCAGAGATGGCAACTGATCCAGAGTATCAGGCAGAAACACTCCAAATTGAGGCAGAGTTTGCTGTTGCTCAATGGGAAGCACTACACCCGATCGAGCAAGGAGAATGAAGCGAGGAGAAATATACGATGAAATTTAGAGCCACTCTGCCATAATATGGATAATTTGGACGATCGATTCCAGTTTGGCTTGGGCGATCGATTCCATCTTTAACCCCTACTACCCGACTGAATTTCCATGCAAGGGTGACTGTAACAACTCACACCTTACCCCCACAAAATGGAGAGATTAAATACAAAACCTGGTAGAACATTCTCTCCAGTAAGTTGCTTTGGGTTTTCAAGAATTTGTTTATCTTGATTGACTCTATAGATCTCTACCTGCCGTTTCTGGGAATTAATTAACCACCCCAATCGCACCCCACTACTAATGTATTCCCGCATCTTTTGCTGCAACGGTTCAAGGGCATCGCTCTCAGAACGTAACTCAATCACAAAATCTGGACAAATGGGTGGAAACCTTTTTTGTTGTTCTGGGGTAAGCTGATTCCATCGCTCTAAAATAACCCATGCTGCATCTGGAGAACGATCGGCTCCATTGGGTAGCTTAAAGCAGGTTGAAGAACTGAACACTTTACCGAGTTGGGTCTGTCGATTCCAGTACACCAAATCGCCAATCAAATCTGCTTCCCAACTACCTCCTTCTCCACCCACAGGTGTCACAATAACGAGTTCCCCTCGTGCTGTACGCTCAAACTTTAAGTCACGATGATTTTGACACAGTTGATAGAACTGCTCATCACTTAGCTCAACAAAAGGGTTGAGGTTAAGAACAATTGGAGTCATCGTAAAGCCTCAACAGCTTGACTTTGCGTACATTGTAACTATTTTGTAGGGCAATGTGAATTATTTTTATTCCCGATTGTTTGAATGCTTGGTGGCGTGACTATCCACCTTGTTTATTATCCGCCGTATCACAGCCAGTACAATCCGATTGAGCGGTGTTGGGCTGCACTGGAAATGGGCTGCCAATATGACTTGGAAGGGAATTTCTCCCATCGATCTACACCCTAACTGATGAGGGGGAATATGAGGTGCAGCAGTTTCGTGGCAGCGATTCTCTTCGAGACGGCATAGCCGAACCCCTTCTCTCTCCTACCTTTCCCAACCTTATCCTGACGGCGGATCACGTGTTTAGTCTAGGGGGAACCTGGAAATGAGGGCAATTAGACTAAGATTGGAGAACGAGTTAAATTGAAGAATAAAGCCGATTAAGGGCGGTTAAAACTCATAGATCTTTCAGGAGCAATCGGACGCTTTGGAACTTTGTTAAGAGGAAAATGATGATCGATGAGTCCATTTCATCGGATCTACTGCCATCTCTGTAGGCGATCGCTCTCTTCCCGTTCATTTGACTCAGAGAGATGGAAGGGTAAACAGTTCCAAGTTTGCCAGGATTGCCTTAACCAACTACAACGACAGGGAATTATGGCTATTTCAGATATTGTGATTGAGACTGAACAGTTGGTTCAGGTTGCCTTACAAAGTCGTGAAGGAGGTGAACGTGAGGTTGAAACGTTGGCTGGTTTTGTTGACCTTGTAACGGACAGTCATGTGATTGAAATCAAGCATGTTACAGATTGGAAGGATGGAGCCAAGGTTTTGCTCTATGCCCAGTTCCTTAAGTCCAAGAAGCCACGGGTTCACCTCTTTGGAGGGTACACTCCAGATTTCAAGGAAATGGTTGAGCATTGCTATTCAGCCATTGGAGTGGAGGTCACTTGGGAGCGTGAGCCATTTTGATCTGAATCATCAAGCATTCGATCGGCTCTTTAAAAAAAGCAGCCGAGGAGCGAGGTTCTCCAGAGTCGTCAAAATAGCAGCCGCTTGGGGTTCCCTTACCGAACCGCCCCCCAACCCCCCAATTCTGGGGGGCTACCGAACCCCTCAAAGTCCCCCAGAATTGGGGGATTTAGGGGGCTAGACCACGTTCAACCGCAAACAATTTTTGATCGCGCTATGTCTTTCAGACAGGCTTCGCCAACGCGCAAAAGAGAGTAAAGGAAGACAGGGCAGAGGGCAAAAGTTAAAAAGTGTAAAGGGCTAAGGAATTCTGGCGAGAACACAGACAACGCGAAAACTGAGGTTGTTGAAACGGTTATCTGGTGAGAACCAGAGGCGAAACGCAGAACGGCAGAACCTCGGATCGTTGTCCCAAGAACCGCCGCGCAGGAGCCGGCGATCGCTCTCTCCTCCTGTCACCCAAGCACTCCCGTCGATCGGCGCACCAGTGTAATTCTCATGATATGTATCTTCACACCACTCCCAAACATTCCCGTGCATGTCATAGAGTCCAAAGGCATTAGCCACGCCAAAACTGCCGACTGGGGTTGTCTCCTTTCGATAGATCCCCCGTTCACCTTTGCCATAAAAGCCTGGATAGGTTTTCCCTCCATATTCCCAATCCGTGCCGCGATAGTTTGCCAATTCCGTGGCAATAGTTTCACCAAAATGGAAGGGTGTGGTGGTTCCGGCACGACAAGCATATTCCCACTCGGCTTCACTGGGCAGACGATAAATGCGTCCGGTTCTCTGACTTAGCGTTTGGCAAAACTCGATCGCCTCATCCCAGGACACGGTTTCCACAGGTCGCTTCTCGCCCTGAAATCGAGACGGGTTGGAGCCAACGATCGCCTGATATTGTGCTTGCGTGATAGTAAACTTGCCCATAAAGAATGAAGGCACCGTCACCTTATGCTGCGGTGATTCATTGGAATATCGCTCTAATTCACTTTCTGGTGAACCCATACGAAATGAGCCACCCGGAATTTTGACCATCTCCAGGACGACACCGTTGCCCAAATCATCCCTGAAATAATCTGCCTGTCCTCTGCGACGGTTGCTGATCTCGCCGCGATCGTTCACCGCCACGACTTCAAATGCAAAAACCGGGAGAGATGATTTTGTCGGAGGAAGGGTGGATGAGTGGAGGGGTGGATGAGTGGAGGGGGAGATGATGAGGATGGTTTTTTGGATGGCTTGCAGGGCTTGGAGAGCTTCGATCGCAGAGGGATACCGTTGGGTGTAGCGATCGCGTACCATTTGGCTGAGGAAGTCGGCGAGGCGATCGCTCACCTGGACTCGATCGCGCCAGAGAATTTCGCCAGTGTCTGGGTCTTCGGGTAAGTGAAAGGGGGGGATGCCAGTGAGGGCTTCGATTGCCATCATCCCCAAAGCATAGAGATCGCTACTGGGGCGAGGTTTGCCTTTTGCCTGTTCGCTGGGCATATAGCCTTGCGTGCCAGCCACGATCGAATTAGTCTCGTGACTCATGGTGGAGAGCATGGAACCCAGTTCTTTGACGATGCCAAAGTCAATCAAGATTAGTTTGCCGTCTTTGGCTCGCCGCATGACATTGGCGGGCTTGATGTCGCGGTGAATCACTTTGTTTTCATGGACAAAGCAAAGGATTTCTAAGACATCCTGCATGAGTTTGATGGCGTAGGGTTCGCTCAATCGCTTGCCGGGAGTGATTTCCTGGCTGAGCGGATGTCCGTCAATAAATTCTTGAACAATGAACAACTCTTGCTCGACCATGAAGTGCGCCAACAGTGCAGGAATCTGGGGATGTTCTCCCAATCTCTCCAGGACGATCGCCTCTTGCTCAAACCGCTCCCGCACCAGTTGATTGGTATGCATCGATTTCAACCGCTTGACCACGCAGACTGGCTTACTGGGTCGCTTCATGTCGATCGCCTTGTAGGTCTCCCCAAATGCCCCTTCACCGAGCTTGTCCTGGATCTGATAACGCCCATCTAAGAGTTGTTCCAACATACCGGTTGTCTGCCAATTGTCTGCTGCGGTGGAGTGGTGGCGATCGTCCAAATCATCTACATTATGGCAGAGCCACTTTGCATTTCGGATTATCTCTTCGTTAGCTGGCTTTGCTTTTGGGCTGGGACGATATAGAGAGGCAATTTATCAGTTGGCAAGATTGAATTAGGGATTTGCTCAGAAATAAAGTACCAGTCATTGGCTGTGATACGGCGGATAATAAACAAGGTGGATGGTCAAGCGGGTTGTTTGTGCAAACTCAACCATGCGTTTGATGAATTGGGTGCGGTCACTGCGAGTGGCAGCACCCCTCTCAAGATCAATCACTAGTTCGTTGAGATGAGTCTACTCAGCTTGATAGTCACGCCACCAAGCATTCAAACAATCGGCAATAAAATCGCTGGTCTCTGCGGATTGTCCAAAGTAGATCGATAACTGATCACCTTGAGTATTGAGGATGCCAAACGGAACTAAAACTGCACAGGTTACCGATCGTTTGTGGTCGAAGTAATCAAAAGTCTTTCCACAGATGAAAAGCGTGAAATTCAACTGTTGTTGCAGCAGTACCTCCGTGAAGAACGCCGTGACGAGATACACAACAACTTCAAGTCGGCGCAAGTTGAGCAGCAAAAAGGCGTGAATCAAGCTGCTGGTGTAGATGCAAAGGTTATTTACAGCCGCTCAACCGAAACGTTAGCAACCCAAGCGCTGGCGCACGTTCAGCATGAAAGAAACTGAAGAGCAGCTAAAGCGACAGAGAAGATAGAAGATGTATGGCAGAGTGAGGCTGTTCAGACAGTTAAGACCGAAGCCCGATTGGAGTTTTGCACCCGAGAGTTAGCCTGGTTCCGACGATGGATGGTTTAGACATTGGTGGCTCAATGAGACCCGTTTAGCAGACTAGCGATCCATAAAGCATCGTCGGGTCTGAGCATTTTCTGCCCTCTCCCCCTGTACTTGGTAAAGGCTCACTCTATCAAAAACGTCACTGGTAAAAAGACAGATATCCTTGACTGCCAGTGGATACAGCAGTTGTTGACTTACGGACTGCTGCACAAATCTTTCCGACCGGATGAGGCAACTTGTGTGTTGCGGGCGCTAGTGCGACACCGGGAGATGTTGCTGCGCTATCGAGCCAGCCATATTCAGCACGCTGTAATAGATTACTGAAGCAAGTGATCCTTCGGATGAAGCGATCGACCTCTGAAGTGCAATACTCGACCTCAGAACTCGGAGGTTTGCGATCGGAAAGAGCAGGAGAGGGGGGAGCGTCTCCTACGCGGCTTTCAAAATAGAAGGTTTGGGTGGGGGTTCGCCGGTTGCTTCATAGGCAAGCATGAGCGATTCGATCTGTCCCTTGGCTCGAAAGTCTGCCAAAGTGGAGGGATCTAGAGGGCGATACTCCTTATAAGTTGCAATTCTTGAGGAAGAATAGTTAAAAATAAGCAACAAAATAATCCAGATAGACAAATTTCGGATAACTTTTCAAGGGAATTATTTTTGCCCGATGCTTTGAATCCTTGCCTTTTCCATTCTTCTAATTGCGTCACGAGGTACGACTTGTGCTGGAGCCTAGCAACCAATCGAGAGGGTCGCAGCATCGCTTCCCCCGCCACCTACCCACTTCTCATTCCCAACCTTCTTTCTCCTATCGACCCCGATCGCCCCGCCGCCCTGGTCGCCGATCGCGTTCGGGTCTGCTAGGCATTCTGTTGGGTCGTTCATCGTCATCTGTACCTGCTCCAAAGCGAGAAAGGATACCGAAACGCGAGGATATGGCACCTTCAAAATCGATTCGGGGAGCCTTCCCAACCGATCGAGCAAGAGTCAGAAACCAGGCGATCGTTCCGTTTCAGCCCACCATGCAGGAACAGCAGCATTCGTCATCGGACACTCGATCGGATATTCGGTCAACCTCTCCTCGAAGACGAGTGGACGATCCACCTCGACCGCGCTCGCGCTCGGTCAAAACGTCCCAGACTCATCAGGCTCAGTCGGGCGATCGGCAGAAACCCAGAAGAAATCGGCAACTGAGTCAACCCCGTCCGCATCGGGTGATCTCTCCGTTTATTCAGGGGGTGCGGTTGGTGATTTTGGGCGTGGGAATTTGGGCGATCGCCGGAACTGCTCTTTCAGTCTGGAATCCAGCCAGTCGCCATCCATCACAGGTCAGTCCCCCTGTTCCGCAAACCTCAGACCAAAATCCAGCATATAGTCAAGCGTTTGGTGCAGATGGTACGGTCAATCCATTTAGTTTGCTTCAACCTGGACAAGAAATGCGTGGATTAGCGGCTCAAGTCGCACCCTTGACTCAAGGAATCACCGATCTCACTCCTGGCATTTATTTGGTCGATCTCGATAACGGCGATTACTTTAGCCTGAATGGAGATGCCAGCTTCTCGGCGGCTAGCATGATCAAGGTGCCTGTTTTGATTGCCTTTTTCCAGGATGTGGATGCTGGCAAAATTCGTCTGGATGAAATTTTGACGATGCAAGAGGGCGATTTGGCAGAAGGGTCTGGAGATATGCAGTTTGATGGAGTTGGGTCACAGTATACGGCGCTGGAAACAGCAACCTATATGATCACCATTAGCGACAACACAGCAACGAACATGCTGATTCGCCGGATGGGTGGAATTGAGGCAATGAATCAGCGATTCCGACAATGGGGCTTACAACAGACGGTATTTCGTAATCTTCTGCCAGATTTGGAGGGCACAAACATGACCTCGCCCAAAGAACTCTCAATTTTAATGGCACGAGTGAGCCAGGGAGATCTCATGTCGATTAAATCTCGCGATCGTCTCCTCGATATCATGCAGCAAACCGTAACAGACACCCTCTTACCCACATCTTTAACGCCTGGTGCAACGATTTCTCACAAAACTGGGGATATTGGTTCTCTGGTGGGTGATACGGGGCTGATTGATATGCCCAACGGCAAACGCTACGCGATTACGGCAATGGTGAAACGTCCGCATAACGACGATCGTGCTCAAGAACTTATTCGCCAGATCGCGACTACCGTCTACGGCTATCTTGAGCAGTCAATGGGGACACCCTCTAGCCCTGTTGCATCTCCCGACTCTGAAGTATCACCCACAGCGACTGACGTGTCTCCCGAAAGCCCTGAAGTGTCTCCTGTCGAAACAGAAGGAGAGACGCGGTAAGCGAGTCATGATGAAGTTGGGATGTTCAACGATTTGTGAACCGTCGCAGGAGTGAACTCGTGATCTAATCTAGAGGTAAGTGAAATCTCATTTAGGCTGCCTACGATCGCAATCATGACTGCCACGCTAAAAGAATTCGGCGTTGCTGAATAGTGGGATGAATCAGGCAGGAACGGGCACATCTCCAAATCTAAGGTAGTGAAGTAGCAACCGAATGGAGTATCTCAGCATTTCTATTGACTTGGAGTAACACAAAGTTTTGCGA
>JAAUSF010000204.1 GCA_012033255.1 Cyanobacteria bacterium RU_5_0 | reverse complement strand
GAAGATGGGGAGATGGGGAGATGGGAGATGGGGAGATGGGGAGATGGGAAGATGGGGAGATGGGGAGGATCTAGAAAGCGATGCTCAGCTTCCAGAAATCAGGAGTCCGAAGTTAAAAGTGCGGAATGTGGATGAGTTGGTGTTTGGATCAGAAGAAGTAGATTTGAGTGCCGTGGAACAGATTGTCGATGTGGGACAGTTGCGGGCGATCGGCTCTGCGATTACTTACATTCAGCAGCATTACCTTAATGGTCGGCGCACAGTGGCGGAAATTGTGGATTCAGTAATGGCAGATTTAGCGGCTAGCAAGCTAGATATCCTGACAGAATATCCACAAGGAGATTTGATGATGTTTCGATCGTTCGAGTTGGCAGCAGTGGTGAATCGGTTGCGATCGTTGGAAATTCGATGAACTCAGGGCTTCCGAAGAGTTTGATGCTCAATTGCTGAACAGCAGAATCAGGGTTTCAGCCAGTTGGATCGCTCAGAATAGGATGTTTGGATGAGAATTGTTCCTCATAAAATCATTTTACGGATGACTTTTCGTAATCCTCATATGCAGCTACGATCCGTTGCACCAGAGGATGACGGACTACATCGGCTTTCGATAACTGACAGAAAGCAACCCCTTCAACATTCCGAAGAATCTTCTGAGCGATCGCCAACCCTGAGATTTGATTCACGGGGAGATCGGTTTGTGTTACGTCTCCCGTGACTACCATGCGCGATCGAAAGCCTAAACGGGTTAACACCATTTTCATTTGAGCCGGAGTAGTGTTTTGGGCTTCGTCCAAGATCACAAAGGCGTTGTTAAGAGTGCGACCGCGCATGTAGGCGATCGGTGCGACTTCTATCACGCCACGCTCCATCAAGCTAGAAATTTTTTCCGGGTCAATCATCTCATACAGCGCATCGTAAAGTGGACGCAGAAATGGATCGACTTTTTGTTGTAAATCGCCCGGTAGAAAGCCTAATCTTTCTCCTGCTTCAACCGCAGGACGAGTAAGGATCAAGCGTTCGTATTGGTTAGATAAAAGAGCTTGCACAGCAACAACAGCAGCCAGAAAGGTTTTGCCCGTTCCTGCTGGACCAATGCAGAAGGTGAGATCATGACTCTGGATAGCTTGAATGTATTGCCGTTGACGGAACGTTTTTGCTCGAATTTCTTCACCTCGACGAGTCCGAGTAACGACATCCCGTTGAAGTGCTTGAAGTTCATCTTGGCGATCGGTGTTTAATGCTTGACGAGCCGTGAGAATATCGACATTTGCAATAGTCTTACCCTGACTCCAATAAGGCTCAAGCGATCGTACCAACCGTGATGTCAGGTCAACCTGATTTTCTGTTCCACTAATGACAATCGCTTGCCCGCGTAAGACAATAGCTGCCCCAGTCTGCTGAGCCAGTAACTTCAAATTTTCTTCTTGAGAACCTGCTAGAGCAATAGCACTATCAGGAGTTGGGAGATCGATCGTTAATGTTGTTCCCATTGAACTGTTAAAAAGGGAACTGAACGTAAATTCAGGACTAAAAGCTGAATTGCAAATTTCACTTTGCAACTTTCCATTTTCAAGCTTTGAATTTTGAATCGCTAGCGAGATCGAGGTCTAGGTGGACGGCGGGCAGGAGGACGGGAAGACTGCTGAGGTTTTTCCTCTAAAATGCCGTCTCGACCCATCGATTGGCTACCATGCACTTCTAAGTGAGCAAGCTGCCCTGCCGCCTGTGCTACAGCTTGAATGACTGTGCGAACGGCTTGAATATTGCGTCCACCTCGACCAAAAACTCGCCCCTTATCTTCCCCTTCAAATGCCAGCCGAATCAACACTCGTGAGGTACGGGGAGAAATCTCACAGTCGATTCGCAAGGAATCGGGTGATTCCAGAAAGGGCTGCACCAAGAATCTGACCAGCCTATCGTAATCTGGGCTAGTGGATGAAGGTTGAGGAAGAAGGGGCGAATTCAAGTCAGGCACAGTTTGCATCTAAGTTATTAAGCAGTCTCATTAGCTAGCGCCAAGCTGTTCAAAAATATTTGCTTTTTCCAGAATGCGGCGAACTGTCCTAGTTGGCTGTGCGCCTTGCTGGAGCCGCCTAATCACGGCAGGCGTATCAAGATTAAATTCGTCCGTTCTGGGGTTATAGAACCCTAATTCCTCTAGAGGACGACCATCACGACGAGAGGTGCTGGTGGTTGCCACAATCCGGTAGCTCGCCTCGAATTTTTTGCCGAACCGCTTTAAGCGCAGTTTAATCATGCCTGAAAATGATGCTCCTTATGTTTCCTAATGATTACAATAAGCTAATTTTCTCGATCGCACATCCACTTCCGGATTTATAGAGAGACGATCGCCCCTTCAGTCCGAAATTTGGATTCCAAAATCAACATTATATCATTTGCCTTCTAGCTCGGTTTAGGTATTTGCCCCATGCGAATGGGCAACTTTAATAGACGCTTATCCCACAAGCGATGTAAATGAAGTTGCACATGGCGTTAGTTTCAAGAATCCTACCTCAAGCAAATCGTTACCCTCATTGACTAGTAGTACCCACTAGTCAAACATCATACTTAAGTAACTGAGTACCTGAATCATTGACACAATTTATACAGTAAGGCTATGCTATTCTCATGCCAAGATACATCGCCAAAGCAGCATGTTTAGGTTTTCGTCTCATGCATAGTACTCCAGCTTCTCAGTTGAACATACGGCAGATATTCTGGTCTAGCATCCATATGAATTTCTTGGATGATGTTAGCTCGTCGTATCTGTTATGTGTTCTTCTGAGCTTTTGGAATACTGCCTTTGAGACGGCAACGATAAGCTGTCCTGCTCCATTCGCATTCCCTCAGTTGGAGCGTTGCCACAAGTTCGATGTTTCAAGGCTGTTGTAATTCATTCAACAGTGGAGAAATCTATATGTTTCCGAAGGTTTCAGTTGCCATCTACCTGGATTGGCAAAATGTTCGGCTTAATCAGAATCAAGCTAACAAGCTATTTAACCTTGCTTCGCGTGAGGGAATTTTGGGCATCAAAAAAGCTTATGCTTACTGGCGAAAAGAAGATCTTTCTCGTCAAGGTTGCCTTTACAAGAATGGGTTTGACTGCCTCGATATTCCTTTACTTGAGAAGAACAGTGCGGATCACAAATTGATGGCTGATATTAGGTGGCAAATTGTTAACGATCCAAGCCTCAAGACAGTGATTCTTGTGTCTGGAGATGGCGACTTTGTTCAGCTAGTCAGTGAGATGAAACTCAGGGGAATCAAAGTCATCGTTGTTGCTCAATCCAACGTCAGCCAAAAGTTACGCAAACTTGCTGACGAATTCTATCCTGTACACGACTTGTGTAAACAGGTAACCTAAAAGTCAGTGATGGTTTCGGCTGTCCTATTTTGTTCAAGTAGTTCTTAGGGGTAGACTTGCCTACTCCTGCACAAATCATCAAGTTTTAACTGAGGAGAAAGATGCATAAACTTCTGACATTCAAGGATGAAAGTCTTTTGCGTCATGCGTTGACGCATCGTTCTTACATCAATGAAAATCCCGGTGAAACCCAGCAAAACGAGCGCTTAGAATTTCTTGGAGATGCGATTCTAAATTTTTTAAGCGGTGAATATCTCTACAGTCGCTATCCAGAGATGGGAGAAGATCAAATGACCCGACGAAGAGCGGCTTTAGTAGATGAAAAACAGCTTGCAAAATTTGCGATCGAAGTCGGGTTAGATTTCAGAATGCGATTAGGAAAGGGGGCAATTTTGGATGGAGGTTATCAAAACCCAAACTTGTTGAGTAGCACTTTTGAAGCGGTAATTGGAGCCTATTATCTAGACAACGATCGCCATATCGAAACCATACGTCCGATCGTGGAACAGCTATTTGATTCAGTCCCTCCTGAAATCGTCATATCTCGCTCTAATGTAGATTCTAAAAATCGATTTCAAGAATTGGTTCAGGCTACTATCAGCCCAACTCCGCCTACATATGTCACAGAGAAAGTCGGCGGATTGGATCACGCTCCCGAATTCATTGCCAAAGTACTTGTGGGAGATAACTTGTACGGAATTGGTAGAGGGCGAAGCAAGAAGGATGCTGAAAAACAGGCGGCTGAGGATGCATTAACTAAGCTTAAAAAACAAGGCTTGCTTTGATGAGTTTTTTCGCTCTAATCTGGCGTGACAACATTGGGATCAGGGTCAATTTCATCGCGGTTCTGACTCTGAAGTTGCAATGGTACGTGAAGTGTTTACCAAGATGCTAAGCCATCAAGTTGCGAAAAGGGAAGGGACGATCGCCTTCTGCAAACTCACATGAAGTTATGTTTATGCTCTGCGTAAAATCCTGTGACCACCTTCGGTTTTTGCCTACTCCTTCGGTAGAAGCGCCATGATTTGATCGATGAATTGTTGATGGTCGATGACAGGTTTAGGAATAAAGTCATCGGCTCCGCTTTGTTGGAGGAAGTTTTCGCGATCGCCTTCTGCCCCGTGAGCAGTCACTAAGATGACAGGGAGATTCGCGGTTTGAGGGTTGGTCTTCAGCATTCGGGTGATTTTGATGCCATCGATTGGTCTACCTTGATAGGCACTGTTCGTGAGGAAGATATCCATCAAGATCAGATCGGCTTCTCGCGCCTGGGCAATTTTCATGACCTCATCGACATCCTCAGTATGTTGGACTTCCAATCCGCCTCGCTTCGTCAGGATTTTGGAGAAGACACGAGCATTGACTAGGTTGTCTTCCACAATCAAAACTTTTTTCATAGAATATTTACCCATTTGCGCTTAGCCCAGGTCATCTAATCCCAGGATGCCGCATCTTTTGTCTTTACCGTTTGTCAAAACCATGAAGTTACTATGAAATCTATCCGTAAATTTACCGTGCATTCTTAGCTTGTTAACGCCTGCATCACAGGTGATATGAGCCAGCGATCGCCATATTAACCCCATTTGCTATCTAAGTTTAAACGGAGAAATTTCACCAGAACCAGTTGTATGGTTAGACGCCAAAGGTACCACATTTTTTCTGAAGAATTTCCCTTTCTAAATTGAATATTCGTAAACAAGGGGTTGCCAAAGTTTGGCAGAATAGTACATAAATACTCTAGTCCCTTGGCAACAATGCCATGATCTGATCGACAAATTGCTGATGATCTACTACGGGTTTAGAAATATAGTCGTCTGCGCCGCTCTGCTTGAGGAAGTTTTCCCGATCGCCCTCCATCGCGTGGGCTGTCACCAAAATAATCGGTAAACTGGCGGTTTGCGGATTAGATTTCAGCATTTGGGTAATCTTAATGCCGTCTACGGGTTTACCTTGATACACGCTGTGGGAAAGGGAGACATCCATCAAAATGATATCGGCTTCTCGATCTTGGGCAATTTTCATCACCTCGTCTACATTTTCCGTATGTCTAACTTCTAGCCCACCTCGCTTGGTCAAAATCTTGGAAAATACACGAGCATTAATCAGGTCGTCTTCCACAATAAGAACCGTTTTCATAGTTAATCTACCTGGTTACCTTGTCCCTATCCTTGCTATCTATGCTAATTCCAACCGGACACTTGATCGATTTAGAGATTGTTTTTTTTGAGTCAGGGCTTCGTCTCTACTCAAAACAGAACCGTTCTCGATCGATTCATCTTCATTGGTCACAGTTTGATACTACTGTTGAAATTACAGTTAGATCTGGCTTAGATCTGGCGTTGTTGTTGCCAACTGTGATAATACGCTAGAACGTCCCGATCGCCATTTGAACTCGGCACACTTAAAGTATTGTCCTCAAATCCCTGACTCGCAAACTGGAAGGAAACAGAACTCATGGCTGAACAGTTGAGCATCCTTACATCAGGACAGGTCATCTCCACCGCTCTGCACACCGAAGTGCAGCGATCCTATCTTGAATATGCCATGAGCGTCATCGTAGGACGAGCGTTACCCGATGTGCGCGATGGGCTGAAACCGGTGCATCGACGGATTCTGTATGCCATGCATGAACTTGGTTTAACCCCCGATCGCCCCTACCGGAAATGCGCCCGTGTCGTAGGAGATGTGCTTGGTAAATACCATCCTCACGGCGATCAGGCGGTTTACGATGCCCTCGTGCGGATGGTGCAAGACTTCTCCAGCCGCTATCCCTTGCTAGAAGGACACGGGAACTTCGGTTCGGTAGATGACGATCCGCCTGCCGCTATGCGCTACACCGAAACCCGTCTTGCTTCCATCGGCAACGAGGGATTATTGACCGAAATCGGTGAGGCGACGGTTGATTTCACGCCAAACTTCGATAACTCCCAGCAAGAGCCGATCGTCCTCCCATCCCAACTGCCCTTCCTGTTGCTCAATGGCTCCTCCGGAATTGCCGTAGGAATGGCAACCAATGTTCCGCCGCATAACTTGGGCGAAATTGTAGATGGGTTGATTGCGCTGATCGATCGCCCTGACCTCTCCGATAATGAACTCTTTCAACTGATTCCTGCTCCCGACTTCCCGACAGGTGGCGAAATCATCGGCACCGATGGCATTCGAGATGCTTATACGACAGGTCGCGGGAGTGTGCCAATTCGGGGAGTGGTTAACCTGGAAGAGGTTCAGGGTGGACGAGGACGGCATCGACGAATAGCGATCGTGGCGACAGAACTGCCGTATCAAGTCAACAAAGCCGCCTGGATTGAGAAAATCGCAGACTTAGTGAACCAAGGGCGAATTGACGGAATTGCCGATATCCGCGATGAGAGCGATCGTGAAGGCATGCGCGTCGTTATTGAACTGAAGCGAGAAGCCCAACCCACTCTGATCCTTGATAAGCTCTATAAACTCACCCCACTCCAGAGCAATTTTGGCGTGATCATGTTGGCACTGGCAGACGGACAGCCGCGTCAAATGCCCCTGCGGGAACTGCTTCAGCAGTTTCTCACTTTTCGAGAGCAAACGCTGACTCGACAGTATCAGCATGAACTGCAACAGGCAGAACGGAAAGCGCATGTCGTTGAGGGCTTGCTCTCCGCGCTGGCTCATTTGGATGATGTAATTGAGATTCTGCGTCATGCCCCTGATGGAAGCACAGCCAAACTGACACTGCAAGAACGATTTGAGTTTAGCGATCGCCAAGCGGATGCCATCCTCGCCATGCCCCTCCGCCGTCTTACTGGGCTAGAAAGGCAAAATCTCCAGACCGAATTCAACGAACTCAATACCCGAATGCAGGAGTTACGCCGACTTCTGGACAATCGTAAGGAACTCCTTAAAGCATTAAAAAAAGATCTACGTGCCCTCAAGAAAAAGTACGCTGACCCACGACGGACTCGCCTTCTCACGGCTGAAGAAAAAGCGGAAGAATCAGCACAACTAGCTGAAATCGTAGCGGAGGAGGAAGCTGCCGACCAGGAAGTCGTTTTAGAATTCACCCAAAAGGGGTATGTTCGCCGCTTTTCGCCGAAAGCCTTCCAGCGCAAACAAGCGAAACAGGAAGCCTTGCCCACCCAAACATTGATGGAGAACGAAGACTTCACAACGTTAGTAGAAATGGCAACTACCAATCAGGAATTACTCGTTCTGACCCGCAGTGGCAAGGCATACACGGTCAAGGTTGATGATATTCCCGTTACCGCTCGACAGTCTAAGGGAACACCACTCGTTAGCCTCCTGCCTTCCACCGTGCAGGGCGACCCTGAAACCCTCGTGACGCAGTTTGCCCTCTACCCGGATGATCTAGAATCGCTAGACTTAGTGATGCTGACGCGCCAAGGACGAATCAAACGTGTTCCCTTATCTGAATTTACAAACTTAACTGGACGAGGATTAACCGCCCTGAAACTCAAAGAGGATGATGAATTGCGTTACGTCACCCTCGCAGAAGCAGGCGAACAGGTGATTCTAGCGACTTCTGGAGGACGAGTGCTGCGGTTTGAAATTAATGATGAACAAGTTCCATTAATGGGTCGAACGGCGCAAGGACAACCCGCATTACGTCTGTCGAAACGAGAGGAACTGATCGGCTGTGTTGCTCTCAGTACCAAAGATGACCTGCTATTGGTAACAGCACAGGGGTATATCAAGCGAACTCCTGTAAGAGGAATCAAAGCTATCAATCGGGGAGAATTGGGCGTGCAGGCAATTCAGTTTGATCTGAAAACAGATACTTTAGCGGCGATCGCGCCTGCCCTCCCTGGTACTGAAGTCATGCTTCTCACCGACGAAGACCATATGACACGGCTTCTGCTAGATGAAGTCCCAAACAAGGACGGACTGGCGCAGGCGATC
>JAAUSF010000203.1 GCA_012033255.1 Cyanobacteria bacterium RU_5_0 | reverse complement strand
AAAACTTTGTGTTACTCCAAGTCAATAGAAATGCTGAGATACTCCATTCGGTTGCTACTTCACTACCTTAGATTTGGAGATGTGCCCGTTCCTGCCTGATTCATCCCACTATTCAGCAACGCCGAATAAGCGTGTTAGCGCATCAGCATCGTGTTTAAGACCTCCTCTTGCATCCTAAGCAATGACGCGAACCTACATTTCTGTAGAAATCGATCGTTGTGTGCGGACAGATGCCAAAAATCGCTGCGGCTACTGCTTGAGTCCACAACATTTAGTGATGGCATTGAAATAAAGCTTGAGAGAAAACCTGGTGATCGCAAGAATGATTTTGTGATTCCGGTGGCAATAAAGAAAAGCACTGTAAACTGTTCGTCATTCTGACGTGCTTGAGTGTATAGCCCTATGCCTAGCGAACTCCTCCAATGTGTCCGGGTGCTTGATCCGGTTTCCAATACCGATCGCCTTGCAGATGTCCTGATTGTCGATGGGGTGATCAAAACTGTGGAGGAGAATATCCGCGATTATCCAAGTCACACGGAGGTGCAAGATTGCACTGGTTTGATTCTAGGTCCCGGACTCGTCGATTTATACAGCCATTCTGGAGAACCAGGCTTTGAAGATCGAGAAACATTGGATTCGCTAATGCAAGCCGCGATCGCAGGGGGCTTCACTCGGTTGGCGCTCCTTCCGGACACCCATCCGGCGATCGATCAGCCAGCAGGCTTGGACTGGTTCCGCTCCCAGTTGCGTCAACGGCAGCTTTCCGCTCCAAAACTCTATCACTGGGGCGCACTAACGATCGGCGCTCAGGGTCAGCAAATGATAGAGTTAGCCGAGTTAGCCGAGGCAGGAATCGTCGGCTTCGCAGACGGACACCCTATCTCTAACGGGCAGTTGCTCCGACGCATCCTGGAGTATGGACAGCCGCTAGGGAAACCGATCGCGCTCTGGTGTTGCGATCGCGATTTGACTGGCAATGGCGTTGTGCGAGAAGGTTCTGAATCGATTCGGCTAGGGTTGCCCGGAAGTCCAGCGATCGCTGAAACGGCTCCTCTGGCAGCCGTGCTAGAATGCGTCGCTTATTCAGGAACTCCGGTTCACATTATGCGAGTGTCTACGGCACGGAGCGTCGAATTGATTGAATTCGCTAAAGCACGGGGCATTCCCATCACCGCTAGCACTACCTGGATGCACTTACTCCTAGATATCACCGCCGTCCAGAGCTACGATCCGAGCCTCCGCCTCGATCCACCGTTGGGCAACCCGACTGACCAAATGGCGCTAATTCGTGGCGTTCGGGAGGGAATTTTGGATGCGATCGCCATCGATCACAGTCCTTTCACGTATGAAGAAAAAACCGTTGCATTCGCGGAAGCTCCCCGTGGGGCGATCGGCTTAGAACTCGCTCTACCGCTTCTCTGGCAAGCCCTGGTTACTTCCGGCGAATGGTTCGCCCTCTCCCTCTGGCGTTGTCTCAGCACGAATCCGGCACTCTGCTTGCAACAACCTCCAGGGGCGATCGCTCCAGGTCAATTGGCAGAACTGACCCTATTTGATCCTCAGTATCTCTGGAAAGTCACTCCTCAAACGCTCAAATCTCGCTCTACCAATACTCCCTGGCTAGGACAAGAAATTATCGGGCGAGTTGTTAAAATCTGGAACGGTTCATAAAGAATAATATCAACACGTTGCACATGCGAACGGTATCCGCTGTCTATCAATGACCCATAACCAGGGATAATCTCATCCACCAATTTATTTTCATTGACCTGGTTAGTGACTTACAGCCAGTTTCACTTGCATAAGCCACACGCATACCCATCCACTCATCCACTCATCCACTCATCCACTTATCTACCCACCCACACACAACTGTGGCTCACTCCTCTGAAAACCGCTGTAGCTCCTCTGTCGATCGACGTAATTTCAGAGTCGCCTTTCTTGCGTAGGTTGTCTCTTGAGAGCGAGGGAAGCTGGCAAATGGCTTTGTAAGCTGATGCTGTAAGCTTTACGTTCGTTAACGGAAATATCGTCATGGTAACTAAGAAAGAATCGCAAGAAAAAGCTCCCAAAGAAACGGCTTCTAAGGCTGGTGCGAGTGACGCTCAAGCTGAGTTTGATGTGAGTCAGGAACTCGACGAATTGCTCCAATCAATAGACGGCAATCTCAGTGAGATTGAAGCTGAACATGCGCTTAGTTTGGTCGATCGCTGGTACGATTTCCTCCACAATTCCACAGAGCCAGATGTTAAAGAACTGGCAGGTAGCCTGAAAGAGTTACAAAAACTGCTCAAGAGCAACAAAGCAACTGGACATGAAATTAGCGAGGTGCTGATTCACATTGGTGAGCAAACCAGCGAGTTTTCTAGCAACGCCGAAAAGGGCTTAAAGCAACCTGTCCAGCGTTTAGGGAAACAACTTCGCCAAGCAGGTACTTCGATCGCCAAGGCAGAAGATCAAGAGTATCATCAGCAAATTGATACGTTAGTCGAAAAAGCGGAAAGCGAAGAACTTCCCTCGCTCGATCCTGAAGAAGCCGTAAGCACGATCGACCTCTGGCACAACCTGCTGAATAAAGCAGAAGGTGAACATTACCAGCAGCTTGCAACTAGTTTGAAGGAATTGAAGCAAGCCCTCAAGCGCGGTAATGCTAAACCTGAAACGATCGCCAAAGCTCTGTCTCAAGTGGGTGAACAAACGACTGCGATCGGCTCTGAAGCCCCTCGTGGCTTTAAGGGCGCTATTCAAAAGCTTGGCAAGCAGTTGACTAAAGCAGGCGAATCTCTAACCCAAGCAGAACCAACTCGCTAAATTGCACGGGCATTGCTGCCATTCAAACAGGTAAGGGAACGGCATGCCGTTCCCTTACCCATATCGCATTCAACTGCAAACCGCTGTAGAGCAAAAGGGATTAACCCAGAACTGCCTTTGCCTTGGCCACCACGTTATCCACGGTAAAGCCGAACTTTTCCATGCAGATGCCACCTGGAGCCGATGCGCCAAAGCGATCGACGCTAATCACATCCCCCGCATCACCCACATACTTGCACCACCCCATGCTGACTCCCGCTTCGACAGCAAGACGCTTAGTGACCGCTTTTGGCAAAACGGATTCTTGATAAGCGGCATCTTGAGCTTCAAACAATTCCCAGGATGGCATTGAAACAACGCGGACTTTTTTACCTTCGCTAGTGAGTTGTTCTGCCGCTTTCACGCAAAGTCCTACTTCTGACCCTGTCCCAATCAGGATCAAACCCGGAATGCCTTCGCAATCAACCACAGGATACGCGCCTTTAGTAACGCCCTCGATCGACGAACCTGCCAGATTCGGTAAGTTTTGACGAGAGAGCGCCAGCAAAGTAGGACGATGTTGATTAGCATTCAGCACGGCTACTTTGTAAGCTCCAGAGGTTTCTGTACCATCTGCTGGACGAATGACCGTCAGTTGGGGGATAGCACGCAAGGAGGCGATCGTCTCCACGGGTTGGTGCGTAGGCCCATCTTCACCAAGGGCGATCGAGTCGTGAGTCATCACCCAGATCGCACCAACACGAGACAGCGCCGACAGACGAATGGCTGCCCGCATATAGTCTGTGAAGATCAGGAAGGTTGCCCCATAAGGAATCAGCCCAGAACCATGCAGCGCAATTCCATTACAGATGGCACCCATCCCATGTTCCCGCACTCCGAAACGGACATTACGGTTTTGGTACTGCCCTTTCTGGAAGTTTCCAAAGCCTTTTAGCTCCGTGAGGTTCGAGTGGGTCAGATCAGCCGAGCCGCCAAATAGCTCAGGCAGGATGGGAGCCAACGCATTCAAGCAAATTTCAGAGTGCTTCCGGCTTGCCACCGCCTTGTCTTCTGGCTTGTAGGTGGGCAACACCTTCTCCCACCCTTCCGGCAATCTACCGCTCAGCAACCGATCGAATTCAACCGCTTCCTCAGAGTATTTAGTTTTGTATTGCGCCCAACGCTCATCCCACTCAGCCTCATAGCGGCTTCCTCGCTCGATCGCCTTCCGCATGTGCGCTAGCGCATCATCGGGCACTTCAAACGGGGCATGATCCCATCCCAAATACTCACGGGTCAACTTGATTTCATCTGCACCTAATGCCGCACCATGAACACCAGCCGTGTTTGCCTTGTTAGGAGAACCATAGCCGATCGTAGTGGTGACTTTGATGAAGGAGGGCTTGTCGGTGACAGCTTTTGCGGCTTCGATCGCCTTCGCAATTCCTGCTAAATCAGAGTTCCCTTCCTGGACATGCTGCACATGCCAGCCATAGGCCTCAAATCGCTTGGCGACATCTTCGGTGAAGGCAATGTCAGTGGAACCATCGATCGAGATGTGATTGTCGTCGTAGAAGGCAATTAGCTTACCCAGTCCCAGGTGTCCGGCAAGAGAGCAAGCTTCTCCAGAAATGCCTTCCATATTACAACCGTCACCTACAATGGCATAGGTGTAATGGTCAACCAGGGCCAAATCAGGCTTGTTGAATTTAGCGGCGAGATGCGCTTCCGCCATCGCCAATCCGACCGCGTTGGCAATTCCTTGTCCCAACGGTCCAGTGGTCACTTCTACGCCTTCCGTCTCAAAATTTTCGGGATGTCCTGGTGTCTTAGACTCCCACTGGCGGAATTGCTTAATATCGTCGATCGTGACGCTGTCATACCCTGTCAGATACATCAGAGCATACTGCAACATGCAGCCATGTCCTGCCGATAACACAAAACGATCGCGATTAAACCACTTAGGATTTTTAGGGTTGAACCGCATGAACTGATCCCACAGAACAAACGCCATCGGAGCCGCACCCATCGGCAATCCAGGGTGCCCCGACTTCGCCTTTTCGACCGCCTCGATCGCTAGAAAACGAATGGAATTGATACAGAGTCCTTCGAGAGATTGGGTTGTTGCAACTGCCATGACTTCCTCTACTCAACAACGGCTTTAAGGCTTAAATGGACAGGATAACGGACGATCGCAGCACACTCGATCTATGTCTATTTAACGCGATGTGCAACCTTACGGCTATAAGCTCTCTGATTTCTTGGGGGTCATCTTGTCTGCCTCAGCCTGGACGGGCAAGATGCTTATCTCACAAGAGACGCAAGAAAGTTGCACATCGCACTTATTGATAGATCTGTTATAAACGGTAAGTAACTATACCTATTACTCATTATTTACAGTTTATAACTTAAGTTGCCAATGATCTATCCCTGATTGATGCAACTCCCTGCATTGGTCAAAAATCAACGAAACCAGAATATCCGTTAGTTCAGAAAGCACCTGGGGCGAAGCGATCGGGCGGATAGGGTGGTTCAAATGGGATACTTCTTGAACACTAACGTAACGTTGTGTCCGCCAAAGCCAAACGAGTTAGAGAGAGCCGCATTGACGGTATGCGATCGCCCCTGATTCGGCACGTAGTCTAAATCACACGCCGGATCGGGATTCTCCAAATTAATTGTCGGTGGAATCCGATCATTCGCGATTGCCATCACAGCCGCCACTCCCTCAATGCCACCAGAACCGCCCAAAAGATGACCCGTCATCGATTTAGTAGAGCTAATCGGCACCCGATACGCATATTCTCCCAACGCCGTTTTAATAGCAGTGGTTTCAGTAGAATCATTTGCCGGAGTGCTGGTTCCGTGCGCGTTGACATAACCAATCTGATCGGGGGTGAGTCCGGCATCTTTCATGGCTAGCTGCATCGCTCTGGCGGCTCCTTCCCCACCCGGAACCGGAGAAGTGATGTGGTAAGCATCGCAAGTCATACCATATCCGACAACTTCAGCGTAAATCTTAGCACCGCGACTAAGGGCATGGTCAAGTTCTTCCAAAATCAGAATGCCAGCCCCTTCGCCCATCACGAAACCATCGCGATCGCGATCGAACGGACGACAGGCATGAGCCGGATCGTCATTTCGAGTAGATAATGCCTTACAAGCGGCAAATCCAGCGAATGATAACGGGGTGACAGCCGCCTCAGCGCCGCCACAAATCATCGCTTGAGCATACCCACGTTGAATAATTCGGAAGGCATCCCCGATCGCATTAGACCCTGCCGCACAAGCCGTGACCGTACAGGCATTGGGACCCTTAGCTCCCACCTGAATTGCGGTTAAACCTGCCGCCATATTCGCGATCATCATCGGCACCATGAAAGGACTACAGCGATCAGGACCACGAGTCAGGTAAACCTCCTGCTGATCTTCCATCACCTTCAGCCCACCAATGCCCGTGCCAATCATGACCCCCACTTGTTCGGCGTTGAGGTCATTGATCACAAATTCAGCATTCGCCAGAGCTTGCTTACTGGCAGCCACCGCAAATTGAGCAAACCGATCCATCCGCTTTGCTTCTTTGCGATCCATATAAACTTGCGGATCGAAGCCCTTAACCTCGCCTGCAATGCGGCAATCATGCCGAGAGGCATCAAACAAGGTAATTGTACCGATACCATTCCGCCCACTCAGCAACCCATCCCAGTAGTCTGCCAAAGTATTGCCGATCGGCGTAATCGCACCGAGACCCGTAACTACAACCCGCTTCAATTCAAACCCAGAACTTGTCATGACAGCCGCTTCAAGGGTTTAAATACCCAGAATGCACAGTACAGTAATTAAAAAGTTTTAAGTTTTGAATGTTGAGTTTACGAAATTTATTCAGAACTTAAACCTCAAAACTTAAAACTCTAAAGATTCAAGCAGCCACTTTATCTTGGATATAGTCCACCGCCGCTTGGACGGTCGCAATTCCTTCTGCTGCTTCGTCAGGAATTTCAATATCAAATTCTTCCTCTAACGCCATGACAAGTTCAACGGTGTCTAAGGAATCAGCACCTAGATCATTGGCAAAACTCGCGTCTGGTGTTACTTCAGTCGGATCAACACTAAGCTGATCGATGACTATTTTCTTCACCTTGTCAAAAATTTCTTCCTTACTCATACGGCTCTTCTTCTCTTCCTGCCTAGATGCAGCATCTGGACAATAAATACCCCATTGGTTCAGCATCTTTTAGACCAGGAAAACTAAGGAGTCTTCCCACTCCAAAAAGGGCAATCGCCATTGGGCATCTCTTGATCTTATCTGAAAGCGGGACGGGTTTGAGGATAGGTGTCAGGGATCTGGAGTTGATACAGGAAAATCTGTCTCCTCATCAGCCATACTCCAACTCTCTTCCTCAGTTCAATTCTGATAGCTTAATTCTCGGATCGACGAACTTCAATGTTAGGTCTGCTAATAGATTGCCGATAATCAGCATCACGGCTCCCATCATTAGACTTCCCATCACCAAATAGAGATCTTGAGATTGAACAGCCTGAAGAATCAGCCGTCCAAGACCGGGCCAGTTGAAATAGTTTTCGGTAATGAAGGCACCGCCGAGCAAACTGGCAAACTCAAATCCTAATATCGTGATTAGGGGATTGATCGCATTGCGAAGCGCATGGATATAAATGACGCGATTTTCGGGGAGTCCCTTAGCGCGGGCAGTTCGGACATAATCTTGCCGCAATACATCCAGTAATTCACCGCGCATGAGTCGCTGTAAGCCTGCAAAACTGGTGATGCTGAGGGCAAGAGTAGGCAGGATCATATGCCAGCCAATGTCAAGGATTTTACCGAGAGGCGTCAGATCGGCATGATCGACGCTGGTCATCCCCCCTACCGGAAACAGAGGGGAGGTCATCTGCGCGAAAAAGAGGAGCAGCAAACCCGTGATTAGGGTAGGGAATCCTTGGTCAATGTAGCTGATCACTCGGAGGACACGATCGGCTGGTTTGTTCTGATGAACCGCACCAATGATGCCGAGCGGAATAGCGATCGCCCACGTCACAATCAACGAAGGAATAGACAGCAGCAAGGTTGCTCCAACTCGTTCCCACAGAAGAGATGCCACCGATCGTTGAGCATAAGCAAAGCTCACCCCAAAATTGCCCTGCGTGATAATTTCCTTCAACCAGAGCAAATATTGCTGGAGGACTGGCTTATCCAAGCCAAACTGCCGCTCTAGCGCCGCGATCGTCTCCTCAGAAATTTGTGGATTCTGCCGCAGAGTATCCAGATAATCACCTGGAGCCAGTTGGATGATAAAAAAGCTCAGCACCGATGCCAACAGCAGCGTCGGAATTGCCTGGAGCAAGCGTTTGATTGTATAAACAAACGCCTCACTCGTGACAATTCTAGTGAACCCGCTAACCAGTAACTGAAGACGTTGCTGAACCGGAGAGGCTTTGGTAGTGGTCATGGAGATGGGGAGGATGGGGGGATGGGGGGATGGGGAGATGG
>JAAUSF010000050.1 GCA_012033255.1 Cyanobacteria bacterium RU_5_0 | reverse complement strand
ATTATGAATTTTTGCCGACCACCAGCGAAATGATGCTGTTTGCCGCTATGGTACATTTGATGGTTCGTCGATTAGAGCCTAAAACTCACACTGGTTAGGCTATCCCAAAACTTTTCAAACAGGTTCTCAGGACTCTAAAGATTCTGAAGATAAAGAGAGATCGACAGAATAACCATTGCGTCCTTGACCTTTTGCCTGATAAAGGGCACGATCGGCTCGGTCGATCAAGGTTTGGGGAGATTGATCAAGTGTGGGACGAATACTAGCAATGCCGAAACTGAGGGTGATTTGCTGGCTCACCACAGAGGTCGCATGAGGAAGGTTAAGTTGCCTAATTTGTTCCTGAATATCTTGAGCCACCTGAACGGCTCCGTCGCTGTTCGTGTTGGGCAAGATGATGGCAAATTCCTCTCCCCCATAGCGAGCTACGAGATCAGCCGATCGCTTAACAGCACGGCTAATGGCTTGAGCAATTTGGATTAAACAATCATCCCCTGCCAAATGACCATAGGTGTCATTGTAATTTTTGAAGGAATCTACATCACACAAAATGAGGGACAGCGATGACCGATCGCGGGTAACGTTACGCCACGATTGGTTGAGGTATTCATCAAAGCGACGACGACTGGCGACTTGAGTTAATCCATCTTGCGTTACAAGACGCTGGAGTCGTTGGTTAGCATTCTGCAATTGTTGATAGAGTTCAGATTGCTGGATTGCGATCGCCAGTTGGTTTGCGATTGTCAAGCTTGCTTCAATTTCCATAGCTTGCCAGAGGCTTGGTTCACTGTTTCTAACTAAACAAAGACCGCCCCAGATGATTGAGCCAACGTGCAGGGGAATGATTAGCAACGCTCCCGGAAACATTGAGACGAATCTAGAACTGATTTCATTTTGCACAGCACTAGTATCATCAATTCGCACCACGCCTGAACGTTTTATCTGAGCGATGAGTTCATTGCCGTCATCCGAAATTTCTAAACCTAACGCACTTGGTAAATCTGGTGTTTGGCGATAATCTGCGACGCTGCGCCAAAGATATTGTTCTGGCAGATATTGAATGATGCAAACTCGTTCGACATGAAACAGTCGAGCAATCTCGGTTGCGGCTGTTGCGGCTACTGTTTCTAAATTGAGGGAATTGCGAATTGCTTGAATCACCCGATTGAGAGCTTGTTCTCGTTGAGCTTGCTGCTGCGATCGCTGATAAAGCTCTGTTTGATAAATTCCAATCGCTAATTGATTGCTGAGTTGCTGCAAAAGATATTGCGTAGACTGGCTCCACTGGCGCGAACTGCTACATTGATGCACGCTTAACAAGCCCCAAAGTTCCTGGCTGACCAAAATCGGCACGACGAGCAGCGATCGTACCTGAAGCTGGGATAAGAATTCGGCGTAGCATGGATTCAAGATGGCTGTCTGGACATCACCCACACTATGAATTCGTCCTTGGCGATAAGTCTCTACATAAGGTTCTTCAAAACAGGATTCGTGCATCACTTGCCCAAAGATGGATAGAGATTTATCAATGGTGGATTCTGCAATCACCTTGCCGTTCCAGTTTGTTTCAAAACGATTGATAATCACCCGATCAACCTGAAGAAATCCGCGTACTTCTTCTACGGTGGTTGTGAGGATATAATCCAGGTCAAGAAACTGACGAATATTTTGAGCAATGTTGGCAATGAAGCGGTCTTGTCGAATCGATCGCTGTTCTCGTTCTAATGACTGCCGTAGAAGGTGTTCAGCCTGTCTACGTTCAACAACTTCTCGCTGTAATTGCTGATACCGTTCAACTTGATGCATGGCGATCATCATCTGATTACTCACATGTTGAAGAAAGTGAGCTTCAACGCTCTGCCACTGACGCAGATGAGTACAAGCCTGCGCTACCAAAAGTCCCCAGATATTCCAAGTCACAGATGCGCGATCGTCAGACTCTTCTTGCCAATCTATTCTGAGGCGAATTGGCGCAATAACCTGGGATTGGACTCCAGCCCGTTGCCAGAATTCGGTGTGAAGTTCCCACAGATCGTTTGTAATATTTGCGACGATACGAGGGTGTCCTTGACGATAAAACTCGTAAGCGTCTGGAGAAAGGAAGTTATTCGTCCAACGCATCCCCATAGTAGCTGGATAGTTTGAGGCAAGGCTCTCGTTAACAATCTGAGCAGATCCATTTGAACTCAACTGGAGGATGAGAACCCGATCGGCTTGAAGCGATCGCTGCATTTCAAGTACCACCACTGAAAGCATCTCATCCAGACTGAGTGTTTGATAAATGCGCTGTGCAATTGTTCCTAATAAGCGTTCTCGTTCAACCTGTTGTCGCAAGGTTTCCTCAGCTTTTTGACGATCGGTAATGTCCTGAAAAATTAGGACACTCCCCACAATTTCATCCTGACTGTTTTTGATTGGGGCAGCACTATCCTCAATTAACCGTTCTGTATTATCCTTGGCTCGGAGCAAACAGTAACCCGGCAAGCTGACTTGCATTCCTTCTCGCAATGCCCGCAATAGCGGATTTTCGATCACCTCTCGTGTTTCTGGATGAATTAGAGTCAACACCTGTTGTGCCAGTTCGCCCAGTGCTTCCTGTTGTTGCCAACCTGTTAAGGTTTCTGCAACCCGATTCATAAAGGTAATGCGACCGTTTTGATCAACGGCGATCGTTCCATCTCCAATGCTGGCTAATGTTGCCGCCAATCGTTGTTCACTCTCAGTCACATTCCGTTCTAGCTGATAGCGACGTAATGCCACTTCGATCGCGGTTTGCAACACTTTAGGTCGAAACGGTTTAACAAGATACCCAAATAGTTCAGTTTGGATTGCCCTTTGAAGGGTGGTCTCATCTGCATGAGCCGCCAAATAGACAAAAGGAATTTTCCAACGTCCCCATATAATTTCGGCAGTACTAATTCCATCCATTTCCCCGTCTAGTCGAATATCAATCAGCACCAAATCAGGACGAATCTCTTCGACAATTTGCATGGCGGCTACCCCGGAAGTTACTCTGCCAACCACTATATGATCAATGCCCTCTAGAGCTTCCTGAATGCTCCAGGCAACCACTCCCTCGTCTTCGACAACTAATATCCTTGCCATCACAAGTGACCAGTTCTCTGATGATATCGATTCTAATAACCCTCAATTTCAGTCTTATCGGACGCTGAAGGCTATTTTCAGGCTAAAAAAACAAGAATATCACCAATGCTATCAATTCACGCTGTAGTTTTTATACTGAGATTAAATACCTGACACGATCAGAATAATTACCACTTTTGTATCTTACGTTACTCAATTTAGGATTCAAGTAATGGCAAGAACCAAAAATTATAAATTAAGCCAAGCGACATGAGAAAGTGGACTTATATTTCAGCATAAAAGTGGCTCTTCGCAAGAGCCACTCTATTAAGCTAAGGAGCGTTTGGGTTGCCTAATCTAGGCGGACAAGATGCCCATCCCACCAGAATTCCAAAAAATTGCCAATGCAAAAATGAATGCCGATTAGCTAAATACGCTAGGAGAAAGTTTAGAGAACGCTTCATTCAAATATCTGCTAGCGGAGTATTTTTCATGAGAACAAAGTGGACATCCTATCAAGAGTTAGAACTTATCCCAGATTCTAAATCAAAACCTGTCTTTAATCGATCGACTCGCTTATCTTGGATTGATGAAATTTGGAGCCTAATGACTGATCATTTAGCAGTTAATTCTGATCTAAGAATTCATCAAAGACGCGATCGAACAGGTCATCTTTGGTGGGTATGTTTATGATTCAATTACAGGTGAACTGCACAAGTTATCATCTAAAACAGAGGTTCGTATTTGGATTGAGCAATGCTTTGATCGCCGGAATCAAAATCATTAGGTTAGTGAGAAGTTGAGTTCTGAAACATGATCTGGAAATGTCCTGGATTAAATTATCTACAGAGCTAACTCAAAGGCATCAGGAAGCTTTACTAAAAATTGTTCAATCTTTTAAGTTTCAATCAATGATTTGCATTTTTAAAGTATCCTTGCTAGCGTAGATGAGAAATTCCGAAGTGGGTAAATATATTTCTCGTCCATCAGGGTAGATTTGTATCTGAAACACAGTAGCTTCGGGATCACGTACTCAGATATTGATGTATGCCCAAACTAAGTTTTGCCGGGTTAATAACTAGAGCTTCAGTATGTATTCTAGAGACTTCAGGCGTTTTGCTGTGGCTGAAGAAATCCGAACAGCAAGCTTTGTCGTAATACTGTTGACTGTGACAATGCCCAAATCGATCGCGCTAGCTGCGGTATCTCTCTTAGCAAAAAAGGGGAGATGCAATAGTGCAGCCTCAAAACGAATGGGTACAAATAAATTTTGCTGACAGAATTGTTTATGCTGTTCTGTTCTGATAGTACAAAAGCGATCGATCGAGTGGCATTGCATTCAAGCACAAGCAAAATGCTTTTCCTTCTAGATTAGAAGTTTTCCTTTTCTATCTAAAGGATGATAGTTGCTTCTGTCATTCTCCTCTGAGGGTAATGTTTTTTTGCTTACTATTCAGGCAAGCTTGGTAAGGAGAGCGCTATCTGACTCCGATTATGCGAACTCTGTAATTATCCAAATCATTCCCTATCCACTGGACGTACTATGACTAACAAACTCCATAGCCTCTTTGTTACTAAGAATTTTCAGTCGGCTCAAAGTGTTTATCTTGACTGGAAGACCTTCCAGCTTGAAGCGGGTTTGGTTGACGAAGTTGAATTGCGTAGTTGCTTAGTAAGCAATAAAAAGTGTTGGGAGATTTTAGTGACTCAACAATTGCACAGTGAACGAATTAAAACATTATGTGGTTATGACACGACCTCACCCGAATTACTTTTAGAATCTAAAGAGTTACCTTGGTATTTTTCAGTCTGAAATAGATACTATAGCAATCCCAAATCAATTGTGAGAAAACCCAAAGGGGTTTGGGGACTTCGTCCCAAGGAGGGGGCACTGCCCCCTCCACTCCCTTCTTACAAATGATTTAGGGCTGCTACATTCATCGTTTGATCACCACAATTTGTAGCCTACGATAATTGGCTATCCAGATTCCATTGTGAGATGGCGTTGGTTGCAATTGAGTTTCAATGGTTTGAATTACTTGCATCTGTTGTTTAGGCGGAAGCTCAACTAGTTAATTAGCTAAACCTGACTCTCCGTGTCTTTGTGTCTTTGCACCTTCATAGATAGGGCTTATCTTTAGAGCCTGAAAACCCCGATCGCATTTGATGTATCCCAGATAGGGTGGGCAGTGCCCACTCTACAAAATGGGTTTTCGGATAGGCTCTTGGTCAAATAGCGACATCTGGAGGAGTTAAGATAAAAATTGTGTAGTTTTTTTACTTTATTCCGGACAGAACGAAAAAAGTGTCCTACTTGACTGGACGATGACCACTCATGAAAGCTAGTGTTAACTAGTCACTCATCAACTATCCTCCTCGATCGCTGAATTTTGCCCTAAAATCTCTTGATATCTCTGCATTTTGACACACAAGCTTATTTCTCTACTGCAATCACAGTTAGGTGAATGAAATAGGCGATCCCTACCCAATCACTGATTTGAGTTGAATGCCCTGAAGTAGTGCGATCGTACTACCTCAGATTGGCATTTTTTTGTGTCTCACATTTGCGATTTCGTTACAAAGTCCCCCGCCCCCAAACAGGAGTTAGGCAGTATGACCGATGTAAAGATCCCCATTTACGGTGGCATCTCGTATCTTCCGATCGAGTTAGAGGGTGTTGCTGATGCAAACAATAATGTCCAAGTGACTACCCTTAAACTCGGAAACGTATCACTGCCAGTCAACTCGCGCATCACGATTCCAAGTCTCGCATTTGCCCAACCGTCTGAGGGAAATGAACGCCGATTAGTCAATGGCAATACTCCGTTTGATCAAACATTTGAATTTCCAGCGCGGAATTTAAACCTCGATCGCCAGTTTCTCACGGTCAGTTGGAACCTGCTGCGATTGCGAATTCGGATTCCTGGGGGGGGTGCGCCATTTGAGATTCATTTAGATGGGATTAATCTGCAAGTCAGCAGTTCAATGTTGCCAGGAGTATCTCTTCAGGCAGACTTGCGATTGGTGTTTGATGCGAATGGGCTGAACGTTGAAGAGTCTTATTTGAAACGGTATGAGCCAGATGTGAATCATCTGGTGCCAATGGACTTTAAGGCATTTGGCACGAGCGATCAGCATTTTGCGTTGCGGTGGACGGAGCGCAATCTGAATTATTGGTTGCAATCGTTAACGGGGAATTTTTCAGAAGAAAGTGCCCAAATCGATCGCGATGTTTCATTACGAATTGTGTTTGGTGATCCGGTTCAAGAAATTCGCTTAGATTGGGATGTGCCGATCGCCAGAACGTTTGTATTTCCAGGTCTAAAGGTCACAACACCGAGTTCTGCACGGTTCAGTTTAGTGTTGCGATCGGAAAACGGTCAGAGTATTCCAAGTACACTGCGATTGATTTTGACGTTAGCCGGAAATCAAACGTTATCCGCTTCGAGTAATTTCGCATGGTTAAGGGAATTCGATCGGGAGTTGCAAAATGATGCCGATCGGGAAGCAGATTCGCCGTCTTTGTTTAGTTTAGAGTTTGTTTCAAAAAGTGATGTTAGCCTGGTTTTATTGGAACTCGATCGCAGTGAATCGAATTTACCGAAGTTTTTCCGCCAGTTGCAGGGAACATTGCCTGTTGTTGATTTTTCGACGGCAACAGTGCCACCTTTATCGATCGAAAGCTTGAAATCAAGCTTGTGGAATCTTGTTCCTAAATTTGATTCATCTCTATTTCAATTGCCGTTCTTAAAAAATGACGGATTTAATCAGTTTATTGATATCAACTTTCGCGAAAATCCTAAGCTCGATATTGAGAATAAACTGGTGACTCTGGTATTCGATGCCACGATCGGTACTGGAGACTTGAGTTTCCAAACGGAGTTCTCGGCTAATTTTAATTGGGAAACATTTGCGATCGATATTGATCACGATAAAGGGATTGACCTGATCACAAAAACCGAAGTGATTCAATCCAGTACACAGTATTTGGGTCTGTCATGGCGATTCATTGGAGAAAAGCTGCCTGATCAGGATAAATATCACCATTTCACGCTGGTGACAAAAGACTTTAACTATCAGATTCAGCAAGCATCGGGCGCAGTCATTGAGATTGACTATACGCAAGCCAGCCGTGCGGATGAACCGATCACTTTCTCAATTCGGGATTTTGCCATCGCGGAAACAGGAATTAGTTTGACGGCAGAAATTACCGATCGCCCTGCCCGTTTGAATGGAATTGATACCCGTTTCCGATTCCACGGCAGTCAGTTGGTGATTAAAGATAATCAGATTAATGATTTTACGCTGTCGGGTTCTGGCCCCTTGCCGCCAGCGTTGGTGGGAGAAGCGATCGCTGATATTTCGCTGCAATTTACGCAAGAAAATAACGGATTGAAATTAGTAGCAGGTAGCGCCAGTTTGCAAGGTGAAAAGTTGCTGTCGTGTGAAGGAACACGCTTTCAATTTTCGATCGACGGCTTAGGACTGAAGTTTGTCAATGACGATCGGTTTCATCTATATTTCACACTCACTGGCAGTGCCCAATTCAATCCACTGGATACCGATGATCCTAATGGTGCATTAGCGTTACTCGGAGCAATCAAAATTGATTTGGTGGAATGTCCGCTCACGGGTGATGCCAGTGTGATCGCCAAGCATGTTCAGTTTTTGATTGAGCTACCGCAACCGCTTTCCTTCAGTTTCCTGGGCTGCTTTGAGATGGAACTGCGGGGAATTGGCTTTATCCCAGCATTTGAGGGATTTGATGATCAGCCAGCAATGGAGCTTTCCGGACAAATCAAATTTGTTCAAGGGGTAGGCGATGTGAATACGGTGCAAATTGATTTCCACAATTTGTACATTGGTTTACCGGCTCCGGGTCAATTTTTACCGCGCCTTCACCTGAAAGAATTGGGTCTGAACATTAGTCTGGGTGAGGCATTTAGCCTGGAAGGCGTGGTGGAATTCCGCGATGAGTTGAATGAGCAAGGATTTCTGGGTGAAGGCAAGCTAGAGATTCCAGGAATGCCCGTGATCGCGGCTAGTTTTGCCTTTTTGCGAGTCCGACGCGATGAAGATGCTCCGTGGGTGCGTGCCTGGTTCATCTTCCTGGAAGCCCGTCAAATTAGCTTCTACATTCCCTATGTGGAACTGTACATCCGCGAAATCGGCTTGGGATTTGGGTATCGCTATACGATCGCCAGTATTCGGGCGGCTGACGAAGCCGAAAACTTACGCGATTTGATCGGGCAGTTGCGCGAACTGTCCCGAACGCAAGGGGATTTGTCGAAGCGCGATCGCTGGGCAGTGGATTTAGAAGCCGCCGGAGAAGATCCGCGATGGACGATCGTGTTTCGGGCAATGATTTCGCAGACTTCCGCGTCACCCGGCTCGATTTCCTTACGCTGGAATGAGCCAGTAGAGCAATTTCTCCCCTGTCTGTTCCTGTTTGATGCTGTTGTCGCATTCCGCAGCGATTTGACCTTCTTCATGGCGGTACGCGCATGGCTCAACACCAACTACTACGGCTTTGTGGAAGATGTCGATGGGTTGAGAGAACGTCCGCTGTTCACTGGATTTGTGCTGCTATCCGTGCGGCAAAAACGCTTCCTGGCGCAGGTGGCTTCCAATCCCGATGGCAGCTTGGGTAATCTACCGCCTTTGCCTGAATTTGTGGAACAAGCGGTTCGCAATGGTCAATTTTCAGCAACATTTTTGATTGAACCTGGACTCGTTCATGCCGAGTTAGGCTGGCCCAATCTGCTGCGATGGGGACAAAAAATTGGTCCCTTAGATGCAGAAATTTCGGGTGGCATGATTTTCCGCGTCACGAAACACTATTTGGTATTAGGGATCAGTTACAAGGCGAGAGCCAGTCTCAGTTTTGATGCGGAATTGGATTTGAAGATTGTTGGTGTTCGCATCAGTGCCTTTGCCAGCGTGGCATATGGAGCACGCTTGATTGGCTTAATTGATTTCGACAATCCTAGAGACAAATCGGCACTTCATGCAGGCATCGGGTTAGAGATGCGAATCAAGGTGACGATCGCCCTCTGGATCAGGCTGCTATTCTTCAAGAAAACCTTCCGATTTAGCTTGGAAATTGGCTTCACGGCGGGTCTAGAAGTTGGGTTTGATGGGCTAACGAATCCGGGTTTGCGCGGCTCAGGAACATTATTCATTGAGGCGATGGGACGACGGCTACAAGTTAGCGTCAAGTTGGGCTTCAACGAGGGAGCCGTTCAGAATGCCCTCGATCGCACCGCGCCATTCCTCAATGTTGGACTAGAAGCCACAGATGTCGATCGCAGCATTCCGGGGGTGGCGGCAACGCAAGAATCCCGTCGTTTGCGATCGTTGGCTAGGAGAGGATTGGTGTCGCGATCGGTGACACGTACTGTTTCTGTCGCGGCAACGGGTGAAGTCGTCAGCATGGAGGTAGTGGCTGAGCGCGTCGTAGCTACTGAACTGAGAGCCTTGGCAGTAGGTACATTCCATGCGCCGCACTACGATTTGTTTGTGATTCGCCGTCCGGATGACGATCGCTGGGGCTATTTTGTTTTGTTGCCACGAGCGGAAGCCACGGATGATGTGATTTCATTTGAGGAATTGGGCTTCTTACCTGTTCCGCCTGCGGTTGATACGATAGAAAGCGATTTTGTTTTGAAGATTCCGGCGAACAGCTTACCAACCAACTTTGAACTCCAACAGTTCCAGCCTGTAACTGGACAATGGATCACACCGGATGATTCATCGTCGATCGCCTGGAATGTGAAATGGGATGCTGTATTAGAACGAGGAACACAATTCAAAGAGGATGGCACGATCGAACAAGAAAACATTGAAGTGACACTGCAAGAATACCTGAAGTTCGCCTTTAAACTCGACGAAAATGAGAACCCGATCGCGGATCCTGATCCAATTGCCGATCGCGAAGAAACCTTTGCCGATGAACGAGTTCATAATCCCTCAGAGGATGCCTATGAAGCAGCAGTACGAGGAGCAGTGGAACAGTTTCGTAGTTCGCCTTTCTTCAAGCGTGATCCCAACTCGGAATATGAGCGTATATTGAATGATGCCTTCCAAAATACTACGACCATTTACACGACATCCGGTCAAACGTCTGATCTGCAAAGCAGCGGACAACTGAATGAAGAGCAAGGCAACCAGCAAGCGCATCAACTGCGAGGGATGATTGTGCAAGATTTGATTGCCGATGTGCGAGAGTATGCCGATCTGGCGAGTCGAAGTGCTGCCGGAACCAACGCCCCGAAGCCTGATTTTGTGGTAGGAGAATCAATTGCCTTCCAGATGGGTTTAGTGTTCCGCTTCCGAATCACCGATGAGGATGCGAGTATTACTCAACTGCCAGAGTGGTTAAACACGGTAGTCGCCGATCGGAACACTGATCCAACTAATCCCGATCACGCTCCTACCCTTTCGCAACGGATGGGGTCAACCAGCACGGCTCCCGGTACGGCTCCTGCTGATTTTCGTGATGTTCGCACCTTCAACACTGCTCAAGCCGACTTTACGCTAAATCCGCCGCAGTTCCAGCGAGTTCAGCCGTTGACTGATTCCAATACGATCGCGATCGCGTGGGATCTCGTTTGGGAGCGTCCACCTGAAGCGACAGCAAGTCTCTGCCAACGCCAACCGGAACATCATCTGGTGCATTATCAGGTGCGACGACGAACCTTGGATGGCAGTGAACCAGAGACCGTATATACGATTAAGAATGGGGCGGCGGCTCACTTTGAAGCCGAATTTGAGATTACTGATCAAACGATCGGGGCATTGAGTCGATTGGGATTTGCAGCACCTGTGCTGACTCAACTGGGAACCTTGCAAGGTCGTGTGTTTCAGGGAAGTTTGGCGTTTTTGAGGACAGTGCAAGAGGCGATCGACACTCCAATTACCAATGTGCTGAGAACGGCTCTGTTGCGGCAAGCACTTGTGCCAGGAAATGGACTCCTGAAATCACTCCAACCTCGCTTCCAACTGGTCGATCACTTCACGGATGAAACTCTGGACGATCAGGCGGCTCTGCCTGCCACCGGACGCCGCTATCTCTACACAATCACGCCCGCAGATTTTGCCGGAAACCTTGGACGACCCCTGACACTGTTGGCAACCCGTTACCCTAGTGAACCGCCCAGAGTGCCTGTAGACGGACAATTTGTGGTTCGCTATCGCCTGACAAATCAGGATTTGGTGCCGATCGCCGATCCAACCCCAACGATACCGCCGCTTGTAACTCCAACTAAGATTGAAGTCACCTGGAGAGAGCCGATCGCGTTACGGCAAGGTCCGCAAGTACCTGTTGCTAAGCATTGTCTGATTTTCCGCAAGGATGCCACATTGCCCATCGGTAGTTATGGCATGGACAGCACAACGCAGCGATCACGCCAGAAATCACTGCCCACGAGTAACGCGCGTCCGTTGCCCACCGATATTCGCATTGAGTTGACAGAGATCCGAACTGACGTAGACGATCGCGGAGTGCCCCGCCAAATTGCTCAGATTTCCCTTGATACGCTGAAACAGAAAGGTGTTTTCCCAATCAATAATCAATGGCAACCGGAATCATGGCGGATTTTCTTCCAGACGATTTCCGTGAATGAAGTGCCGTCTCCGCTTGCGCCTGTGCAATTGTTACTGCATGTTGAATCGGAAGTGGGACGCGGCAACGAGGAGCGACAGCCTGCTGAGTTGGAGTGGTTGCCGAAGCCGCTGCAATTACCCATGTTGCCACCGGAAGATCAACGGGCAGTGACCGGAGATTCACATTTCCCGATGCCAATCGTGATCAACGATCGTGCGCCCACCTTTACAGGGGACGTGTTAAATGATGACGGAACGTTTCAAGCCGTTCGCTACGCGCAGCACCCTGCCGGAATTCGTCTTGTCCGCTTTCGATGGAATCAAGCCCCCAGTCAAACCTCTAGTCAAGCCTCCAATCAACAGCCTGAGTATCCGATCGACTTAAACGCAGGCTATCATCTGCTAGAACTCGATGTGGATGCCTTCACCGATGAGACATTTGATGATCCAGCACGACTAGCGAAGGCATTGCAGCAAATTCAAGATGTGCAGATGCTTCCTGCCGATGATTTATTCTTAACGCCCACAGATACTCTAACAACAAACTTATGGGAAGCGTGGTATCCCAGTACAATCTTGCGGCGGAAGCCACCTGAGCAACGGGCAGAAGGTTCTGAAATTGCTCAAACTCCCTGGTATTCCTGGCGCGAGTCTTACCTGAAGTTCCCCAAGTGGGACGGATTGACAGAAAGAACTCCAGTGGGCGATCGCCAAGCTTTACATCCGTTCTTGCAGACCATCCTTGATACGCTCGATGAAAACATAACAGAACGCAGATTGAATGATGAAGAATTACCAACCTTCAATGTAGGTGTACAGTTTGGTTCACCGATGCAACCCGGAGATTTCACCGCTTTTCGACAAGTGACAGCAGCAAAAGCTGACCCGTATGGATGGGGAATCCTCCAACGATTAGGATTATCAGTTGCGATCACGCTGCGTGATGAAATTACCAGTGAATTAATCACTGGTTCAGATCTAATTATCACATTACAGAATCTGTTGGAGGTACTTCGATCGGATACTCAATTTGCTGATTTGTATCAACATTTGCATGTGGAATTATTGTTTCAACCGAGTCAGAGTGTCAGTCCAGAATCAGGAACTATCACCGCAAATAGTCTGTTGGCGATCGTGCAATTGAGCTTACGACCGATCGTAGTTCCCTACCTGAAATACAGCCGAGTTCAGCTTAAAGGCACTAGCGGGAAACAAGTTACTGTGCAGTTTGAGCTAAGCGATTTCTGTAGTGTGATCAATCAATCTGATCCAGCGAGTGGACAAATTGAGTTACAACCAGATACCAAACCTCTTCAGCGACTGATCACGTTGTCGTTAACGGGTGAAACATCGCTATTGATTCGGAGCCGAATATTGCCAAAAGTCGCGATCGTGCGTCAAGGTGAACAAAATCCGCGACCTCTGACGATCGTGGATGTGATTCAGGATGGTGATGTGATTGTGATTCGGCTTGACAATCCAGACCAGAATCCGCAATTCCAGACGCTGAGCGAACTTCCAGTCACCGATGAGCGATCAGCCTATTTCACGATTCCGTCTACTCTTGTTGATGATTTCAGTGATCCGAACACGCCTCTGGGTGAACAGTGGCAGTTCTTTTTCAAACGCTATCTCGAATCGATTAATTCCACTGATCCAGCCGTGCCTCGGATCACGATTCCAGTCACGAAAGAAGGGATTGAAAACCTGCCGATCGCCGAGTTTATCAATTGGTCGCAGCGATTCTTTGACCACGGTGAAGATGTGGGATTAGATGGCCCCTGGCTCGTGACAGCGTATCCCCGTGCCAGTACACCTGCCTATGCAACCCCCGATCTGAGTGGCAGATTGCGATACGATCATCTGATTGAAAGCCGTTGGGCACACAACTATCGCTACTACATCCGTCCTTACAGTCGTTACGATCTGCTGTGGCGCAGTCTACTTCAATCACCTTCCCTCTTCCCTAGACAACGCACAACCGCCAATATAGCAACCAATACAACTCCTCAAGTTCAAGACAGTACGGTTACGCAACTGGCGAATTTCGTGATCTCCCAACAATCGATCGATCAACTAGAATCCAAACTTCCCGCTAATATGGTGGATGCGCTGCGATCGCTCAGAAACCGAGTGTTTGCGGGACGACAGCGATTCTTACAAGCCGTGCAAGGGGCAATCGGTGCAACAAATACGCAGACGTTCGAGTCGATCATTACCGAATGCACGGAGAAATTTATGGAGGTGTTGCCCAATCCGCAAGCGGGAGGATTGGATGTGGTACTCGATCGCACTCGTCCGGTGGACAAACCGCTCATCCTCAATTCGGCACGTCTGGATGAAGCGAGTATTCCTGGTAATCCAGCCGTTCCGGGCACCACTTGGGAAGTGATCATCGCACAGCACACGGAACAAAATCTGATGGAACGAAATCAAACGCTGATGCGGCGATTAGCCTTCCGTCAGGTGGCATTCACGCTCATGCGTCGTTTCGCTTATCCAGAATGGATTGATCAATTGAAACAGGCAAGTTCTCGATCGCACGAGATCCCGCTGCAATTTGTGGAAAATCAGATTCCAGAGATTCCGACTGTCTATCCAGATCAACCGGAACATGTTGATTTGAGTCAACCCTTGGATGGGGCGATCGTTCGCAGTCTCGATCTGCCGCAGCGAATTGGCAATTTTCAACAGGGCGCATTGGTCTTGCAGTGGGAAGCCTTGCCCTTCTATTACGAACATCGGCTGTTAACGATCGCCCAGACCTCCAGCGTGGTTTCACCCCTAAACGAGACAATTCAGCGAGACTTTGAATATCGTGCCCCTAACCCAATCGCCATTGCCGAAAGTCAACAATCACTCTGGCAACCGATTGAGCCGTTTAGTGGAAGTCCGATTGCCCTCCGCACTCGTCGCTTGCAAATTCCGCTACGCCGCTTCTGGGATGCGCTGCCTCTGGCGGCTCAAGCTCAATGGTCAAGCGAAAATCCGGATACAATCTCTGGGAACGATCGCAAACTCTCCTCGCTGCCTGATCCAGACGTTGTTTATCAAATTGTGGAAGTCTTCAGTGGCAACGTCGAAGTGCAAGCCGAATTTTATTTTGAGCCGCTCACTAAGAAGTACCAATTACGCCAATTAGGACAGCATTTCCTGGCTGAGTTGATTGCCCTCAATCCGCCTGCAACTCTGCAAGCCGATTACATTCTAGACACCACCTTGCAACAGATCAGCGACGTGTCATTGATTCGCAACTATCAGGGTAAAGTGTTGGGCGATACGCGATTTAAGGTCGCGTTCCGCGATAATATTTTGTCTACGGTTAGCGTATTCCGGCGAAACGATCGCGATAACATTTTGCTCGGTTCAATCGACGATATCCCGATTCGCAATCAACTCCGTGCCCTGCTGCAAAACGGACTAACCGAAACTGCTCTGCAATCCCTGATTCCCATTCCCCAAGAGCGACAAGCCTTCTTCCAGGATTTTCTGGCACTCGATCGCCTCTACCAAAGCTGGTTCAGTCAGGAATTGATCGCCTTTCCGCCAAACTTCAACCTGCCACCCTCCACGCTCTCGAACAGCGAAGCCCTGCAAAATTTGCTCAATACCGTACCGCCGGAAGTCAGTGAATTGCAGGAGTTGGTAGACTTCATCGAACCGGAAAAGCATCTTCTCACCTGGACAGGATCGCTCTCCCCGGACGAAGAAACCGCTTTAACAACTCTGGCAGCCGCGTTTGCCAGCGATGCATCGAGTGGCGATCAAGCCTTTGCTGATGCCTTGCTCCGCCTTGCTGATCGTGCCACAAACGCCAGCGCAACCGATGTCACGATCGAACCTCTCTTCCTCGGTCTAGAGCGAGTTCCGGATAGCGTGATTCGATCGGACGCGGGACAAATTCGCTTCAGCATCAATGATACTGCCAGTCGCTACACCGGACTCATCTGGACAGGATTATTATTTGATGAGCAAGTGACTGTGATGAAACAGTGGGTTTACCTACCAACATTCATTGCTGCCGTCGATCAACTAGTGACTCAACTGGATCAAATCGTGATCACGAAATCGCTGCCTACGCCTCGACCGCTGCAAGACGAATTACCTGACAACATTCGGAATCAGTTGCAGATTGAGACAAACCGCTTAATTTGGGCGAAACCTGATCCCACACTCGATCAACGATCGGCACTGCAAGGCTTGGATGGGGACGCTGAGTTCAGAGATGCCCAAAATCGCTTGTTGCAGGCGATCGACACCAATCCATCAGTACCGCTTAATCCAGCCGTTTTCCGTCCTTCAGCCGACATTCCAGACGGCATCCGTAGCCAACTCCAAATCGGGGCAAACACCCTGACCTGGCAGAAGCCCGATCCCACTCCTGAACAGCGCACCGATCTCAGCACACTGAATACCCAGATCCAAGCCTTCCTGATTGCCCTGCGAAACTTGCGAACCCAGATTGATTTAGCGATCGCCCAGAACCGTAACGAGACGATTCGTGTAGACCTGCCACCGAACGCCATTCGTCCCAGACCTGAAGATCTGCTGCCTAGCCTTCAGTCTCAGTTACAAATTCAGGGCAACCAACTCGTCTGGACTAATCCCTTGCCAACCCCTGCTCAGCGAAACGAGATCGATCGCTTCCACGACAACGTTGTGGCATTTCCACTCGCACTCAACCGACTCCTCACCCTGATTGATACCAATTACAGCATCCCGATGCAGCCGATCGTCGATCGACCTCGACAGCGCAACCTGCCCGAACTCTTGCGTGATCAACTGACTCTTCAACCCGACAATCAGCCCAACGCTGTGCGCTGGACAGGCAGACTTCATACCCTCACTCAACTCCAAGCTCTCCGTACTCTGCAAGGCGATCCTCCATTCATCGGAGCCATCCGGGAAATCATCACTGAACTCACCACCCAAACAGACACGATCGCCTTCGATTTGCCCGTCCGCCCCCAAACCCCCGGACTCCCCGAAACTCCAGGAAACCAACTCCCCGCCCTGCTACAAACCAAACTCCTGATCGGTCGAATCATCCTCCGCTACCACGGTTTAATGACCGTTGCCGAAGGAGGTGCCCTTCAGGGCTTATTCAACTCAGAACCCAATCAGAACGCGATCGCCCGCCTCTTCAACACCTCCGTCAACCGAGGCTTACAAGCCAGTCAACTCAAAATCCGCTCCCGCCGAGGCAGCGCCACACCGAGTGATCTCAGGAACTTAACCCCGCAAAGTCTTTAGAGTATCCCAGGTAAGGTGGGGCAATGCCCACCCTACAAAATGGGTTTCCGGATAGGCTCTAAGCAGGTGCTTTAAAAGTGTCACGTTTCAAACATCCGCCAGGAAAACTCCAAACTCCACACTCCAAACTTCCCTCACCCCCGGAGTCCCCCATGCCCCCTATTCCTCAACAAGCCATGACTCAAGTACAGGTAAAAGGTTCGTTTTGGACGGCGATCGTCGAAGTAATTGAACTGACTGATCCTCGTCGAAATTGGGCGTTTCGGAATCTGTTTTTAGATACGACGCTGCGCTCTAAATTGGGACGCGATCGGCTGTATCTGCCAGGAACGTTGTTGCTGTTAGCGTTTGTGAAGCGGGTTGAGATTAATCCGAGGGCGCAGTTTAGCTATGTCTGGCAGCGTGATCCTCAGGTGAAGGTGCCTAAGCCTGCGACTCCGGCTCAAATTCAGGTGGCGATCGCCAATGGAAGTCTGTCGTTGCTGCTGGTGCAGGCTGATCCAGAGGCGTGGTCGGGGAATTTTCCGAGTGGCAATCAGGCGTTTTTCCCGGAATTGACCTGTTTGGTGGGTGAGATCGGGTTGGATGGGCTAACGCAAGAGCAGAACAATGCGAGAGCAAGATTGTATACCGATTTGCAGCTTGGGCGAGTCACAAATCCGCTTCAGGGGCGAGAGGGAGCCGCGCATCTGTTGAGTGAGATTTCGGTGCATGGCAGTGGTGTGTCGATTTATGGTCAGCTTCAGTTGCCGTGGGAAGGAACGGCGATCGCGGCTCCGTTTCAGGTGGCGAAGGAGTTGCCAGAGGTGGGCGGAGCGCGACGGTTTCGTTTGACGTTGGAACGCAACCGTTTAACCTCAACTGAACAAAAGACTTGGACAACCGCGTGGAATCGCTTCAGCCGTTACATTAATCCGCGTAATCCGTTGAATGGTCTGTTGGAGCCGCCAGATGCGCCTGTGCCCAACTGGGTGACATTTGAAGTGACAAATCCGACGATCGTGCCGAATCTGTATTGGCAGATTGCGCCGTGGGGAACGCTGCCAGCCTTACATTTTGCCTCAGATGATATGGCGTTACTGTTCAGCGATCAGCCACCGTATGATCAGGATAATCCGCCAACCTCGCTTGGACGATTGATCCCTGGTGAAGTGAGAGTCGATCGCGTCGAGGGACAATTAAGAGTTGTAGCGCGGGTGGGATCAGGGGCAGGGTCAGGAGCCGCGAGTGAGACGATCGCTTACACTGGGCAAGCGGTGGAAGGCAGTTGGCAAGAATCTTTCACGCTCACCAATTTGACCGTTGCCTATAGTTCGATCGACACACCTCGCTTCTTGCGCGAACGTCAGCAGATTCCTACACCCGAATGGTCACGCGAAACCGGAACCGTTGAGCCTGCTGTGCTTTGGGGCTTCATGCCGTTGGAAAATGGCTGGGCACAGTTGCCTGTTCCCAATTTAACCGAGCAGATTTATCTGGATAGTGGCATTGCCGGAACTTTGAACTCGTCCACTCCAATGTCAGTCAACACCCTACAGGGAGCCGTTTCCCTGGGAAACGATCGTCCTGAATTCCTGGCAGATTACCCCTTTGAACAGCCCTGGAATTTCATCCTCACCAATCTAAAAACTCTAGAGGGAACCTGGACTTTAGCACCTGTCACCGGAAATCCGCCAGGACAGCCGATCGAATTTCAATTAATCCGCACAACGCTAACCATCCAACAGCCTGAAGTGACGTTGAATGGCTTGTTTTGGCTCAGTACTGGTAAGCCGAGAATCGAAGATGCCCTGCCAGATTTGGACAACTGGATTACTGGATTGCGATCGCTGTCTCTTCGCACGCTCAAACCGGATGATCTGTTTCCGTCGTTGGTGGTCTTCACGCTCACGAATTTTACGCTGTCTGCTCGTTCTGCCGCGCCTGCCAATCCACCGAAAGCGGTTTCTGCCTTGCTTGGTGCATGGGAGTTTTCCTACGGCGTGAATCCGGCTATTTTGGATCAATTGGTCGATCGCGGTGTCCTGCCTCAAACTACGTTTAGCCGCTATTTGCCGTGGGTATGGCACCATCATCCGGCGCTGCCAATGGTACAAGCTCTGCCGCTTACCCAGAGCCAATCTCCACCGAATTATCCCAGTGCTAGCCGTCAACTGGTACCGTTTGAGTTGCAAGTGACGACCGTGGAAGATGGCAAACCGGGATTGCCGGATGATTGGCGGTTTGGTGTATCGGGGAATGGGGCAGCGAGTTGGCTACAATTGATCGAATCAACCCTTTCTGTTCCAGCATTGGAATGGCAGACTCAGGCAGATTTGCCGTTGGTCGCATTATCGCTTCCGGGTGTCGTGCTAAATCCGAATGCGATCGTCTCCAATACGGCGGTTAATCCATCCCTCAATCTACTCACCACTCTGCCGCAGGAATACCGTTTTGATCTGCCTTACACCGACGAGATCAACGCCCTGGCACAGCTACCGAGTGATCCTCCCGATCCGGAAGAAGTCTCGCCGCTTCCCACCTCAGAACCTCCAGAACCACCGAAGCCACTCACTCGTGAAACATTTGCCGACTTCTGGCAACAACTAAGTACGCTGGCAAGTTTAGCGAGTGCAGATGCCGTAAATGCTTTTACCATTACCGCAAACAGACAAAATGAACAACTGACGATCGCCAGCCTGATTGAACCCTTTAACTGGTCAGTGCAGCCGACGATTGATCTGACGGCATATCCAGGAAGCTTAACACTGGAGAATGCTGGAAGCGTGACGAATGCAATTATTTCCGAATCACCCATCACCCTTGCCGAGGTGGCGGCGTTAGCAGGGATTTCCGGTCAATTTCAGCCGCAAACTAACGGGGATGAACCACCCTACATCATCACGGCAGGCAGCATGGCGGCTCACCAGGAGAATGGGGGATTCCGGGATCAGCGAGGCTTGGTGCGATCGGCATCTTTGATTACCGAACAGTTGCTCCGAACGCCTGTAACCTTCCATCGCAATGAGGGAACCATCGAGCGGTATGAGTTAACCTCGGCATTGACCGCTTTAACGGTACAAGCATGCCGTGATCAATGGCAGTTTTGGGTTCGTGATTTGCCTGTGAATAGGCAAACTCGCCGTTTTACTCGTCAGGAGGTAATCTCCGCTAAAGCCGAGGATATTAATGATCCCGAAGCTCTGTCCCGTGAGCATAATTTTTTAACGGGATATGAGTGGCGATTAGCCAATGCAAATCCTAACGAATCGAATGGAACGCGAGCGCCGTTTGTCCCCTTGTTCCACTTACACTTCTACCCTCTCACCTTAGAAACAGTTGAAGTTGAAAATAATCACATTAAAGCGATCGAAATCATCGGACGATTACAACTGCCATTAGCAGGCGCGAAGGAACTCCCGGATCTCAGTAATGCGGTTCGAGTCACTTTTACCGCTTCATCGCCAAATGGAGGATCGCTCGTTTTTTCTAGCATCACGCTCGTGTCAGAAATCGGTGAATGGGGATTAGCCTTGCAGTTCGGTGAAGTTGGGAATGCACCCAATTTAACCTGGACAGGAATCCGCTTGCAAACATCTGGAGACGGTTCTCCAGCCATTGAATTGAATGCAGTTCGACTCAACTTTTTCTTATTTGATACCCTCTGGTCACTGCCAATCGAGACATTACGATTCCCACAAACATTCCCGACTAATGAATTGAAAGTTCGATCGACTTACACCTTTTTGCCACCGGGATCACCCACTCCGATCGCACCTGAAACCGCCGAGTTGGAACTCGATTTAGCCGCCTTTAATCATCACGCTTCACTGTTGTTGGACATTCAACTGGGTAAAAATCGCGATCGCGTTGCATTTAAGGCAAAAGTTCGATTTCCACTGGTGCAATCTGATTCAGAAAACAAACAACCTGTTGTTTGGGAATCGGCGGCTCTCTTCAATGACCTGGTCGTGACTCTGACTGATGCCACGATCGTGTTCACGCCGAATGCATTACAGTTTCAGTGGCAAAACTACACACCCGAACGCCCAGAGTATAATCTCCAACTTCTCCCAGGAATGCATCTCAGCGATGCCAAACAAGCTCCAGGATTTGCAACGCTAACATTTGAACCGACGCCAAGCGGCGATTTCCCAACGCTTGACCTTAAAACGGCATTTGTTGAAACGCTCTTGTTCTGCCAGTGGGGATTATTTCTGCAAACCCCTTCTGACGTGCAATTATCGGCTGGAAAAGAGTTATACTCGCAGATCTTCGACTCCTCCGCAGGCGATCTCGTTTTTGGTTATACCACTCAGCGGCAACCGCAAGATTCAACCTGGCAAGAATCTTTGCTGCTGAACGGATTCCTAGAAGTCAAAAATCTGATCTCGTGGGCGAAAGCGATCGGTGTTACGACTGAAGGCGACTCTACATTTCTGGCGCTGCCTCCCATTCCGCCTCCAATTCAGACTGACAGCGAATTCTTCCGACCGCTCAGTCATATTCGACATACGATTCGCATTCTGTTTAATCAACATCAGATTCCATCAGCGTTACTCACGATCGGTCAACAAGAACTCCTCTTTCAATTCGCAGACAATCAAGCTTGGCAGTTTTTAGCGGTTCTCGAACATCAGTTAATTGATATCATTTCTGGTGCAGATGGACTGATCCAGGAGTTGCAAAACGATCGCCGTTGGACGGTAACACAAGAAGTGAGACTGGTAACACCTACCCATTTCAAACGCTTCTTGTCTGAATCCGTGAACGTGAACACGATCGATCCTGTGAATGGAATTTCGTCGATCGGTAATGCGAATGATGGCTATCTTGCCAGCGAATTACGTAGCTTGCTATCAGAGGGGGCGACGGCTCCACTCAACCAATTACTCGCTACCACATTGCTGGTTGAAGCCAGTACTCCGCATTGGATCAATCAAGATCCGGTTTCGGCCGTGAGTGCGACAACGCTGCAATTTCTCCCTAACGGCAGTCAGCTTGGGATATTGAGTAATCCTCAAGACTATGCGCCCTCTGATCCTCGATCGCCCCAATGGTTGTTGCTCACCCTGCCCTTCCTGGGACGCTTGCAGAATGATGCAGATGAGGCAATTCTCACGTCGCAAAATCCACTTCAAGTTGATCCCGTCTTCCTCCTCGCCACTCGTACCCTGGCTGATTCCACACTGGCACTTATCTTTGCCTCTTGGGCAGATGGTGACGCGATCGATCTCAGCATTTCCGGATTTGATACGGCGGCTGGACGAACCTGGGCACGATTAGACCCACTCTCGCTGGAAGAAAGCTGGTTCCGCTTGCAAAATCCGCTCCCTGAAGCGCAGCCTAACGGAATTCAAAGTGTGATGGCAGCATTACCCGATACACCTGCTCGCTTGAGTCGTTCTACAGCATTACGTCATGCCTTTGATCCCGCACGACCCAACTATCCGCCGAAACTGATTACTCCATCGCCGTCAGACGATCGCTTACCCCCAGAACCCGCTCTAGATGCGTCTCTGATCTGGCGCTATAACAGCTTGTTAGCCATGCAGGGTGTTAGTGCAGGCGGTGGCAATCTAGTGGCGCTTTATACCTTTGAGCAAGATCCGAGCAATCCGGCGATCGTGCGGGATGTTTCAGGCGTAAGAGAACCCTTAAATTTGACCATCACTAACACCAGTGCGATTCGCTGGAATCCGGGTGGTGGACTCGTTGTGAATTCTCCAACCTTGATTCGATCGAACACAAAAGCCGAGAAAGTAATCGAACTCTGCCGAAAGACGCATGAAATCACGATCGAAGCCTGGATTAAACCTGCGATCGCCGATCAGCGTGGTCCTGCGCGCATCGTGACACTCTCTTCCGATACCAACAATCGCAACTTTACATTGGGGCATGATAGAACCTCAGGGCAGGATGGAAATGGCTATATCGTTCGCCTGCGTACTACTAGCACGAGTCTCAATGGCGAAATTACGCCAACTCGTCCGATCGTGGCTAGCCCCAATCGCACTGCAACCCCTGATCTCACGCATGTGGTATTTACTCGTGATCGCAGTGGCACTGCCAAGATTTATGTCAGACGAATTAACAGCGATCGATTTGAACAAGTGACGGCATCTGTGGCAGGCGAGTTCTCCAACTGGGCAGAAAACTTTGAACTGGCACTCGCCAACGAAGTAGAGTCTAATCGCCCTAATAATGCCCGTCCGTGGCTCGGAGAGTATCAGCTTGTTGGTATCTACGATCGTGCCCTCAGTGAAACTGAAATTCAGCAGCTATTCAACCTGGGGCCGCGTCGGCAAGCTCGTCGGTTCAGCCGCTTGCCCTACAGTTGGCAAATGGCAGGCTTACAACTCTTCAGTAGCACCCTATTGACCAATCAAAGCCAGTTAAGACGGTTTACCGCCACTACCTTGATCCCAGCATTACTGAAAGTCGAAAACGATCGGAATGAACTTCCCCTCAGCTTCACCGTTAGCCCTTACTTAGGATTGGAATTCCAACCTGCTCCACCCGAAACCGATTTGCGGCTCGTCTCCACCGAACTGTTGTGTCTCGATCGCGTCTCTGGTGCCCTTCTGCCCGTTGCTAGCCGATTCTGGGAAGATGTCGGAGAACTTCGCCTGCGCGATTTGTTTGGCAGCCGCTCTGCCCGTCTTGAACTTGCCCCTGACTCGCCGATCGCTTTCTGGGCACGCGAAACCCATTTACGATTAGCGCCCAACTCCCCGATCGCCATCCTCCGCTTCCGCAGCATCAACGAAAACACGAACCCAGAATCCATTACAGAAGCGCGTTTGACGACTACCTATTCGTTTGCGATCGTCCCTGATCTGCAACTGACATCCCGCTTGGCTCAGCGAGTCTTCCGATTGCGATCGACCATCACACAGCTTCGATTCCGCGAAGGACAATTTGGCGGCAATCAACTGCCTGAAACGATTCACCCCTTTGAGATTGCACCGCCCCAAGTGACAGGTGTCCAGCCAATTTATTTGACCGATCGTCCTGCTGTTGCCAACACGACCGATCCGCAACCCGTTTGGGCATGGGGTTTAAGTACCTTACGGTTCAACGTACAGTATACGCAAGCCAAACAAGCGGTGATCGGCAACTTAGCGATCGCCCCAGCCAATGGCTCAAATTCTGCTGAGACAAACGATTTCGCGCTCTGGTGGCAAGCGCCTCAGTATCAAGTGCAATTCCGTTCAGCCCTGCGATCGGATTTACCCACGGCTGGTTTACCGCCCACCTTCCGAGCCAATGTGATTAAGAGTTTGCTGCCTGTCCTCCCGAATCCGCCAGTTCCTCCGATTCAGGCAACTAGCCAGTTCGATTTGCAAAAACCAACGATCGAGCAGTGGCAACCCGTTCTACCCGGAGCCGTGCGGTATTTGATGATAGGCGATCGTCCGGGTGCAATGTTTGCTATTCGTCATCAACTAGTCAGACAAAGCGGCATCAATCCCCAATCTAATCAGCCCACGATCGGATCAGTCATGGTCTCTGGCAGTATCCCCATTCAGCACCGAATGCCGCGTCCGGTTCCCTTGCCTGATAATCGCGATCGCAATAAAGCGTTGCAAACCTGGGCTAGCTATTTCCAACCCAATCAAACTCTATTAGCAACCTCTGCACCAGCCGATGAAGCCTTTTTTGGTGACTGTGGTACTCCTCCAAATCGTCGTCTAGCTCAACGCTTGCAACTGATCTTGCAACGTCCTCTGAATGGCGCAATTCCCTCTCAATGGAGCGGTGAACTAACCTTCGACATCAACACTGAAACTGCTATCAAGGACTGGACAATTCACTTAGAGATCATTGAAGATGGACAGCTATTTACCTTCATAAATCCAGATAATCTCCTCCAAGAAGGATTGAACCCATTTCAGTTCAAGCTTCCTGAAGAACGACTACAAGTCTTGCAAGATCTGCTGGCTCGGAAAGCCGTCGGAGACATCGTGAACGTTCGGGCGATCGTCAAACCCGCCGCCACTACGGATAACTTCAGTCAAACACTTTTATTCCCGTTGCGAATCATTGATCCTACGGCATTGCCGTTACCTTTACGTCCATCCTTCATTCACTTTGAAGACCCAGAATATAACCGCCAGCTTATCTCTTCTGCTGCTCATGCCGAAGGAATTGTCTCGATTCAATCAATCGAAACTGTGATCACTCACACGGTTAAACTTGCAAGCGATCGCCAAGAATATAACTCAGACAGCACCATTTCATTGCGCTATGACTGGGATGATAATCGTCAAGGAATAACTGCAACCTTGCAACTCGATCGCCTCAGTTCAACAGGTACAATCACTTCCCTCATCCTGTCTAAATCCGAGATTAAATCGGGACAGCTAGAACAGATTGCGCTTTCAGGAATTCGCACTGTGCAATCAGACAACCCTGTGGAATTCGTGCAAGGCGATACCCTACAATTTACCCTCACCGTCGCAGCCAAAGAAATCGTTCTGAACGTCAAGATTGTCCAAACCCCCGTGATCCCGGCAACGCAGGCGGCTTATGCCTTGTTAAGACGACGATCGGGTGCGGAAGATCTGGTCGAGTGTGTTCGCTTTGCCTGGAGTCCTCAAGCCACCCGGATTGAACTAATTTGTGCGGATGATTTGCTCACAGAAGTTGTGCGTCGTCGTGCCGTATTCCAATGGACTGATTCGGTTCGTCCAGAAACCCTCGATCGGTACGCCATTCAAAAGATCACGCAAACGGGTTCAACACACTTTCCCAACTTAGCCATTTCATGACGGCGATTCTGGATTGAAAATGGACCCGCCCTAGTGCAAAAGTTTTTATTCTACTCCAGAGTAATGTCTGGAGTTTTTTGTTTTAAAGGCAAAATGAAATTGTTTGGAAAGTGTTAACCAGCACACTTTTTTGTTTACGTCGTGTACCAAAAGATAGAGAATGTTGGTTAACTCAAAATTCAGGGAATCTTGACGGTGTACTGTGCCGGGAGAGATCCGCATACTCGCTAGTTCAATTGAGGCAGATGACGCAACCTTTTAATCTAGTCAGTGAATGGGAAGAACGCCGTGAGGCCGCAAATCGTTGTTGTAAGCAGGGTCAATTCAAAGACTATCTCAAGCTCTCAACCGAAAATTTGCGGCTAGCCAGAGCTATATTAGACCGATCGCGAGAAAGCTCCACGCTAAATGACATGGGTTCAGCTTACTTAAGTTGTTGGCAACCTCGGCAAGCGTTGGAGTGCTTTCATCAGGCTCTTTCGATCGCTCAAGAACTTGGCAACAGAAAAGCAACGGCAATTACGTTGAGCAATCTAGGTTCCACTTACAGCCGTCTCGGTCAATTTTCGCAAGCCCTAGAGTATTTTGATCATGCCCTGCCAATTATCAAAGAATTGCAGGATACTCAAGGCGAAGTGTCTACTTTGAATGACGTAGCATTGATCTATACCAAACTGGGTGAACCGAAACGGGCGCTGCTGCTGCAATACCAAATTTTGGCAATGCGCCGGTTGCTCGGAGACTTCTCTGGTGAAGCAACCACACTAAACGGTGTTGGTTTCGCTTACAGCACTTTAGGAGAGTATGAGCAAGCCCTGGCATTTTTTCAAGAGGCATTGCCGATTCATCGAGCCGTGAAGAATTTAACAGGTGAAGCCACGACTTTAAACAACATCGCTTCTACCTATAGCGACTTAGGACAACCGAAGCAAGCTTTGTTAATCTACCATCAAGTTCTCTTAGCTCGTCGGGCGTTGAATGATCGCGCTGGCGAAGCCACCACCCTTCACAACATTGGTGTGATCTACAGCATTTTTGTAGATCACAAGCAGGCGCTAAAGTTCTACAAACAGGCGATCGCCATTTATCAAGAATTGGGCGATCGGCTCGGAGAAATCACAACATTGCTGAACATGGGTAGCTTATACACCACCACAAAACGGAAAATTTTGGCGCGATCGTGTTATCGGAATGCTAAAAAATTAGTCCAGCAGATCGAACATCAGCCGCTCACTGACAAAGTACAGCAACTCATGGACGCCCTGTAGCACCTCCCGATTTTCCCGTTTGCTTCCCTGTTTCTTTTCAGTCGATCGCTAAACTGATCCCCATGTAGGACGCTGAAGAGTTCGATTCAGATTGGTGCATATTCATCCTCCCCGATGCAATCCTTCAATCGGGGTTTTTCATTTTTGATGCCAATTTAGGTTTCAAAATGGGAACAACAGAAGCCAAAAATTCAGTCGTTAAAGATATAGCTGTTGCCATATAGGTTGGGACATCGGATTAAAGGGGGTGTGGGGGCTTCGCCTCCAGTCAGGGGTTCCACTCCTGCACCCCATCCTAACCCAAGTGGCTGTCGCCATAACTCAAGCACTCGTTGTTTTACAGGGGTTCTCTGTATGCATAAATCGGCGTGTACAAACTGTAACAACAGATACCGAATTCAATTCGGTTGGAGATTGATTTGCCAGGATCAAATCGGTGTGGTATCTTGAAAACACTTCGATGAAGTCCAAAATACTGCAACGATCTCATTTATTTTTCGTTTAGGTGAAGGCAGCCTTGTTCATTCCAGTAATGAAACTATATTAGGTGCAAATACCTGTTTGATTAAATCGATTGATCTCAACATATTACTTAAAACGATTTTTAATCACCAGACTAAAAATAGTGTGCACAATATGAAGCAGGTTTTACTGGAACCTAGCGATCGCAGTAATAATGGAGGATCGAAGCGATGAGTAAAGTTCAAGATGACGTGCTGCATAAGACGTTCAAATATTCTGGAACTGTCATTGGTCACGGAAAGCGAATGGTGAATGGTAAATCTCTACCAACTCTCAAAGTTCGCCTTGTTAGCAGTGTTATGGATGGTCAGGGAATTGTGATGGAAGACTTGGCTTCACGCTGGGTTCGATCAAACATTGAGGATGGTTTTAAGTTGTCCTAAGCCATAAACCAAATACGAACTCAATTTGACTTGAGAACTTTGGTTTATCAAGGTTGAAGTAAATGATACCTTTATCGCAGATTACACCAACCCTTAACGGGATGCTTCATTTGACTCTGCTAAACGAGTTGGCGGAAACGATCGCTTGAATGAAAACGCATAAGGCGTCTCTCCATATTGATGCAAATACGCTAATCGTTCCTTCGCTTCGGCGATCGTCGGAATATGTCCGACAGGAATCCACCATAGTACTAAAGTCGGTTGATCAGATTTCTCAAACCATTTGCGGCGATCGCGCATCGCTGTTCCATGTTGACTGCGATAGACGTAGTTAGAGAGTGTTTCGACTGATTCCCAAATCGTGAGATTGATCAGAATACGCGGATCATCATAGGCTTGAATATGGGTTGCATCTCCTTGATGATCATCTTGCAATCGCCAAATGAATCCGGAGCTTGTTTCTGCGATCGCATTGATTGTTTGCAGTTGTGCAACAAAATCTGCCATCTGTGGATCACTGAGCGATGCGCGTATAGTAGCTATGTTGAGTTGGGCAAGATGAAACTGATGTTGAGTCATAAACTTCAGCAACGCCAATATTTTCTTGGTGCCTTCGTGTCCTGGGGGTTGTTTTCCCATCCATTGATCATTCTGTTAACCTCGTTGTTCCGGAATAGCAAGACGGATTCCTAAGCTAATCAGAATACATCCAGTCAATCGTTGTTGTAACTGAACGAATCTAGAATGACGGCGTAACCACTTACCAATAGAACTAGTTAGTAATGCAACGAGGATTAACCAAAGCATTCCTATGACTGTCACCAGTGAACCAAGCGTGATGAACTGTAGAGCAACTCTACCGTGACTTGGATTCACAAATTGCGGCAAGAACGCGAGAAAGAAGATGGCTAATTTAGGATTGAGTGTACTGGAAAGAATCCCTTGAGAAAATACTTTGGTAAGACTCGATCGATCCATCAGCTTGAAAGTTTCATGTTTCTCACGGCTGAGAAATATCTGCACACCTAAGTAGATGAGATAACCTGCTCCCACGTATTTGACCAAGTTGTAGGCGAGTGCAGAGGTCATCAATACCGCAGAAAGACCAACTGCCGAGGCAACGGTATGAACCAGCAGACCAATGCCGATACCGAGTACGGAAATGATGCCAGCCCTGCGTCCCTGTCCCAAGCTGCGTGCCATCACATAGATCGTAATCAGGGCCAGGCGACACGGTGAAAATTGCCGTTGTAATTAGAAAAAGCGTTAGATTTGTCATAAAATTTGAGACTGCTTTGCACTCGATCGATAGCGTAGCTCGTTAAGGTGAGTTGCAGTAGTGCCACTTTGGATAGCTTTTTAGAGTACCAATTTAGAGTACCAATTTAGAGTACCAATTTAGAGTACCAATCTCTGTTCACTCCCTATGCTGTGGTTGTCGATCGATCGCACTTCTGATATTCCCTTAATCCGACAAATCTACCTGGAATTACGCCGACAAATCCTTCGAGGAGAACTCTCATCTGGGCAACGACTGCCATCATCTCGTGAACTTGCTGCACACTTGGGCGTATCGCGCAATGTCGTGTTAGAGGCTTACGATCAACTCATATCGGAAGGCTATTTGGAGAGCAAATCTGGCTCAGGCACCTATGTTGCCCAAGGGGCATATTGGGAATTGACCTCAGATCAAGGAATCACCGTTCAACCGTCCGATCGATCCTTTATTGTCACAACCGCCGATCTGATTGATTTTCGTTCTGGTATTCCAGCCCTCGATCATTTCCCGCGCAAACTTTGGGGAGAACTCACTAAACGAGTTTGTCTAGAAGCCTCTGCTGCTGCATTTGGCTACAGCACTCCTGAAGGATGTCTTGAATTGCGATCGGTTCTGGCACAATATTTACGTCGCACCAGAGGTGTCCATTGTCAACCGGATCAGATTGTGATTACGTCTGGAGCCGCGCAAGCTTTTTCACTTGTGGGACAACTCCTGCTCTCTGCCGAAGATACGATCGCCCTCGAAAACCCCACTACACCTGAAATCCGAGAGATTTACTCAACGTTGGGGGCTGGACTCGATTTGATTCCGGTAGACGATCGTGGCATCCAAACTCAGTGGCTTCCTGCAAGTAAACCCCCGAAATTCATTCTTGTTACACCATCACATCAATTTCCCCTAGGAAGTGTCCTCACAATTCAACGCCGGATTGAACTCTTGCAATACGCCAAAGCAACAGGAAGTTATATCGTAGAAGATGATTATGACAGCGAATTTCGCTATAGTGGAACACCCGTTAGCTCATTACAAGGACTCTCTCCAGAATCCGTAATTTACATCGGAAGCTTTAGCAAAATTCTTTCGCCTGCACTGCGATTAGGATATCTTGTATTACCTCTAGAAATGGTGCAAGCGTGTCGTCGTCTCAAACGATTGATTGATCTGCATAGTTCTACATTTGAACAATTAGCACTTGCTGAATTCATTCAAGCCGGACATTTAGAACGACACATTGCCCGAATGAAAAAACTCTACCGTCAACGCCGAGATACATTAAAACAACTATTAAATGAATATTTCCCAGAACAAGTCAGAATCTCTGGCGACTCAACCGGATTACACTTAGTTGCTGAATTGAATGAAATCGATTTTTCACCCGATCGCCTCCACAAAATTGAACAACAGCGAATCCGAATCTATCCCATGTCCATCTATGCCCCATCCCAAGAAAAATATCAAAAACAGATTGTGATGGGATTTGGCAATGTCGCGATCGAAGACATCAAACTAGGCATTCAACGCCTTAAGCGGGGCGTGATGGAGTGATGGGTATGGTAATCGATTTTAGCATCCACACATCCACTCCCTTACTCCCATGTCGGGAAACCTCGACCGATCGGTTCAGTTTCCCGGACTGATGTTTTCTGCATGGCGCGTCACCATAGAGACATGAAGATTCAACGTTACCCAAGAAACAACCAACCTATGATCGTTCGTTACTGGCAACCCTGGCGTGAAATTGAAGCAATGCGTCGTCAATTGGATCAAGTGTTTGATGGACTGGCTCAGACGATCGAGCCAGTTCAAACTCCAGCGATCGAGTTACAAGATGCAGGAGATCATTTAGTATTACGCGCTCAGCTTCCGGGTATGGAAGCTAAGGATTTAGATATTCAAGTAACCCAAGAAGCGGTTTTAATTTCAGGTGAGCATCGCCATGAACACAAAGCCGAAGAAAAAGGTTACTTTAAGTCTGAGTTCCGCTATGGCACATTCCGTCGTGTTGTGCCTCTGCCTGTTGCGATCGAGAATGCTCAGGTGCAAGCAGAATACAAAGACGGCATTCTCAACCTGACTCTACCCAAAGTCGTTGAAGCGCGTAATAAAGCAGTCAAAATTAACTTGGTAGAGTCGCCGTCGGATGATATCGCGCCAGACGCAAACGGTGAAGTCGCTGCATAGTCTTTAGTACGCTAGATTCGAGATGCCTGTTGCAAAGGAATCTACCGTTTCTGATCTCAAAGTTCCCCAGAATTGGGGGATTTGGGGGCAAGACAACTCAACGGGAAATCGGTGGAGTGGGTGATTTCTGCTTCACCGATTTTCTTTAGCACTATTGTTCAGAGTCACAGTGCCCATCCTACTGGAAATCGCTGTAAATAGAACTAAATCTTTAATTTGGTTAAGGTTAGGTTAAGTCAATGATATAGTATTAAGACTGTTTTCAATAGTTTCAGGCATTACCTTAACTTGGCGGGAGATAGTAAAGATGGATCAATCCACGCAGAATTTCCTGTACCCTTATGCTCGCTACCACGGTCAGGTACAGCCAGAGCATTTAGTATTCAATGCTAACCTGCAAGAATTCGCTCAGCGGGTAGGCTACATTTGCAATTTGCAAACAGGTGGCAAATTATCCCCAGACACAGCCTTTGAGCAGATTGAGCAACTCTGGAACCAGCTTAAGCAAAGCAAGACGCAGTTGAATATTGGCAATTCGCAGGGTGCAGAATGGAAATAGGCGATCGCGTTCGCCTCAAACAACCGTTTACACCGACGCTGATAAGCACTCAGACATATCAGTTTGGTATCGTTGCAGCGATCGTTTCCAACAACTCACAAACCGAAGTGTTGCTCTATCTCTACAATCCCGACACGGCTACAACGTATACCGATGAGTTCGGTGAACGCCCAACCTACAGTTTCCGACTGGATGAGATTGAACCTTGCAAGGACACCTAATATCTTCGACGAGAATTACACAATTGCCAACAGGTTTCTAACCATTGCACCAGAACCGAGTGAGTCTAGTGTATTCCCTATCGCTTAGAGAGTGTTTGTAAATAAGAATTACGAAAGTTTTTACTCATCGTCAAAAAGCGATATCAGAGATCAAGATGTGCATGAGGTTAAGAACATGGGTCAACTGAAAACCTACACCAGCGATTTAACCGATGCGGAATGGGAAAGGATTGAGCCTTTATTGCCAGAAGAGAAACTGG
>JAAUSF010000049.1 GCA_012033255.1 Cyanobacteria bacterium RU_5_0 | reverse complement strand
AGACATCAAACCTAAATCTCCCTTCATACCATTTTGGATTTTGGATTAGCGATTTTGGACTAGCGAAATCCGATCGCCTTAAACTCCTTGTGAGATGGGCATTTTGCCCGCTTAGTCTAGGGGTGAGAACGATCGATCGCATTCCTCATTCGTTGTCTTGAGGCGATCGTTCCAAATACAGGTTGATGAACTCCTCAGCCGCTTGCTCGTTGATTTGTCTTAAGGCTTTGACAATTTCTGTGACTGCTTCAGCCGATGGATCTCGCGTCTCGTTAAACCAGTGTCCTACCGTAGAACGAGCAATTCCCATTTCAACGGCTAAACGATTCTGGCTAATTCCATAGGTCTCCAGTACCTTCCTGAGAGCCTTTCCTGCTTTTCCCATGCCCTTGCTCACGGTTCAGACTGCTCAGGTGACGCTTCATCATTAGTCAAAATATCACTCAAATACCGTTGGATAAATTCCTCGGCCGCCGTTGGCTCAATCCGTTTTAGGACTCTCACAATATCTGCCACTGTTTCGGCATTGGGATCAGTTTGCTCATGAAACCAGCGAAACACGACATATCGTTTGACTCCTAAAGCATTAGCCAATTTATTCTGACTAATTCCATAGGTTTCCAACACGTGTCTTAGGGCTTTTCCTGCTCTTCCCATGCGACTCATCGTGTCAGAGGAGTATCCCCACGTAAATAGACACAGTTCTGTGTCATGCTGTATGATTTGCACAGTTCTGTGTACAGTTTGAGTGGTAATCGTATGAACTTTATCAGTGAATTTAGTCCAGCTTCCAATTCACCTGGCTCTCAATCCGGCGATCGACCTTCTAACAAGATGGTGTTGATGGGCGATCCAGAATGGGTCAGAGGACAAATTTACAGACTTCATGCCGCAGGAATTGTCGATCAGAGCCTCTGGTCACGCTTAATGCCTACGCAGAATCCGGGTGAAGTGATCGCCATCTACTTGCAGCGTCGAGGTCAGAGGTCATGAGAAGAGCGATCGCTCTTGTATCTCTTCTATGCTAGAAGAACTTTTTCAGCAAGCAGGTAGCGTAGTCGAGATATTATGCCGTTTCGAGTCATTTTTGTGCCCAGTGCAGAGGTAGACTTGAGTTACTTCAACTATAAAGAACACAATGACTTATTCATCCGAGGCGAGAAAGTGGAGATATGAGAACCCTTGATTTGCGCCAGCAGCCGATGACCCTTGAGGAATTATTACAAGTTGCCAGCCAAGAGTCTGTCCTGATTTTGGCTAAAGACGGGAGTGAGTTCGTTCTTGAAACCGCCAATGCGTTTGAGCGTGAAGTGGCAAAACTGGGTCAGAGCGAAAAATTTCTGGCTTTCCTGGCAGAACGATCGCAGGAATCTGGCGGGACATCCCTGGAAGCGATCGAACGTCGGTTGATGCAAACAGAGTAAATCAACTCCGATCGCCTCCCCATCCCAACGTTTCAAGTTCTGAGGTCGATCGCTTCAGTTCAGAACTCCATCAGTTGACTGTCGATCGCCAAACTTCGAGTTCAGAGACGGAAAATTGCACTTCAGAGGTCGATCGTTTCAGTTCACAACCCGATCATTCGACTTCTCAACTTGAAACTTGAAGCTTGAAAGACGATCGATCCCCCAATCCATCCGTAGCGCAGGCATCTTGCCTGCCTCTGACCAATTCTGCCAGTTCCTCGGATAGTTGTTCCACGAACCGCCGCGCAGCAGCTAGAGGGTCTGCCCCGGTTCAGCCCACCTATTCAACCAAGCGTCTGAACGCTCCCTTTATGTCACACAACTCATCTCCCATCTCCTAATTTCTTTGTGTCTTTGTGGTAACAGTTTATTCCTCTGATTTGCATCGGGTTGTGATTGAGTTTGATTTGCCCTGGTCAAACGGCTGTGAAATTGGCGCGATCGGTATGGTAGGTCTGCTACAATCCCTCCATGTTTGACAACATCTGCAAATTCCTGGCTGAAACCTTTCCTGCTGATTTCGCCACTTGGTTGTTGGGGCAACCCGTCGAGTTGACGGAGCTAAGTCCGGCTGAACTATCGCTGGAGCCGATTCGAGCCGATGCCCTGATTCTGCTGCAATCAGACCAAATCGTGCTCCACCTAGAGTTTCAAACCCAGCCAAAAGCCGATATTCCCTTCCGCATGATTGACTACCGCCTGCGCGTGTACCGTCGCTTTCCCCAGAAGCAAATGCAGCAAGCCGTGATCTATCTGCAACAAACCGCCTCCGACTTGGCACGGCAGACCACCTTCATCCTGGAGAACACCCGCCATGAGTTTGCCGTGATTCGCCTTTGGGAACAGCCCACCCAATTGTTTCTGCACTCTCCAGGGTTACTGCCCTTTGCGGTGTTGAGCCAGAGCGACGATCGGGTTCAGGTGTTGCAGCAGGTGGCAGAGGCGATCGAGCAAATCAGCGACCCACGAGCACAAAGTAACGTGACGGCATCCGCCTCCGTCTTGGCTGGATTAGTATTAGAGGAAGAGACAGTTCGGCGGTGGCTCAGGAGGGATCTCATGCAAGAATCCGTTGTTTATCGATCGATTTTAGAAGAAGGGTTAGAGGAGGGACGCCAGCAAGGTCTCCAGCAAGGTCTCCAGCAAGGTCTCCAGCAAGGTCTCCAGCAAGGTCTCCAGCAAGGTCTCCAGCAAGGACGCGAAGAAGAGCGCCAGATTTTAGCCCTGAATTTTCTGCGAGAAGGGGTGGCGATCGCAGTCATTGTCCGGGCTACCGGGCTGTCGATCGACCAGATTCAGCAGTTGCAGGCAACCCTGCCGCCAAGTGTTCAAGACGAGTAAACTAATCCTATTGTGCAGGAGTTGCTCATCTCAGATTAGGAATCGATCGAGTTATTCCTCCTCTCTGCGTATTGCTACCTACTTGCAGGGTCGAGGTCGGAAGGCATGAGAAGAGCGATCGCGTCCCTTTTGCGAACTACAGTAGCGGCTGGGAACTTTCGTCATAGTACAAGTTCTTGAACGATCGCTCCTTCCGCTAGCACTAAGTCTTCATCTAGCGGCTCTAGATAAAGATCTATAGCTTCGTGAATATTTTCCAGTGCCTCTTTAGAAGTCTCTCCCTCACTGATACATCCAGGTAATGAGGGAACATAGACCGTGTATCCACCTTCGTCGCTGGGTTCCAAAACAACTTTGATTTTCATAATGACGGGTTTTTAGGTGAGCGATCGCCCCCATTCTAATCAAAGAAGTATCCATCGCTCATGCTTGCCGATCGCATTCCTCATTCCTGATCGTGATCGTGAGGCGATCGTTCCAAATACAGGTTGATGAACTCCTCAGCCGCCGCTTCGTTGATTTGCCGTAACGCTTTATAAATTTCGCTGACCGCTTCCGCTAGAGGATCACTGGCTTCAGTCACCCATTGATGCACAGTCGATCGGTTGATTCCCATTGTCACTGCCAACCGATTCTGACTAATTTCATAAGTTGTAAGTACTTGTTTGAGGGCTTTCCCTGCTTTTCCCATGCCCCAATAGTGTCAAAGGATCTTAACTAAGTAAATGTTTGTAGTTACAAACATCTGATAAGATAGTTTTGTTTGTAACTACGAACATCTACCAAGGTTTGGATGAATTTCATGCCACAAGTTTTTCTTATGGACATCGCTCCACAATCTAACGCACCTCGTTCAGGTTCCGGCGAGGATCGCCCCTCCAACAAGATGGTGTTGATTGGCGATCCAGAATGGGTCAAAGGACAAATTTACAGACTTCATGCCGCAGGGATTGTTGATCAAAGCCTCTGGTCACGCTTGCTGCCGACTCAAAATCCGGGTGAGGTGATCGCCACCTATTTGCAGCGTCGAGGCAGGTAAACTAAAACTGGCGATCGATATTTCTGGACTGATGAAGGACGCTCAAGATTTCAACGCCTTTTGGGGTTCGTCTATAAAACACGATATAAGGCTTGACAGGAAAGCTTCTCAGCCCTTTCAATAACTCATCTCTTTTCCGACCCATCTCTGGAAATTGCGCCAGCATCGGGAATTTGTTCAAGATTTCAGCAATTAGCGTGTCGGCAGCAATTTCATCATTCTGAGCAACATAGACCCAAATATCTTCAAGATCTTGATCCGCTCGTTGAGAAATCTTGTAACGGTTCATGGAGTCTGGTCTTGGGCTAGTTTCTTCCTCCCTCTGGCTTTGATGTCTTCCAGCAAATTAGGCAGAGAATGATCATCATATTCTTTGTACTCGCCATTTTCGATCTGTTCAGTGGCGATCGCCAGATCTCTCCGCAGAGCTTCCAATTTCAGACTGTACTGGTCTGCTTCAATTCCTGGCATATCATCCAGAATTGCTAACTCCGCCGACATCGCCAATTGTTGTTCTTTTTGCTCAGGAGTCAGCGATTGCCAGTTCTCCCGCATCAAACTTAGGGCAGCTTGAGCAATAGTAAGCCGATCGCTATTACTCAATTGTGGTAACACTTGCAAAATCTCTGCGGTGTTCATAGAAGCTTGCTAACTGGAGATATCTGATTTCATTATGGCCAACGGAGGAAATAAAAATGACTCAAAATCAGTTTCCACCAAACTGGGATGAAGAGAGAGTTCGTCAAACATTGTCCTACTATGAGAACCAAACCGAGGACGAAGCTGTGTTAGAGGATGAAAAGACATCAAACCTAAATCTCCCTTCATACCATTTTGGATTTTGGATTAGCGATTTTGGACTAGCGAAATCCGATCGCCTTAAACTCCTTGTGAGATGGGCATTTTGCCCGCTTAGTCTAGGGGTGAGAACGATCGATCGCATTCCTCATTCGTTGTCTTGAGGCGATCGTTCCAAATACAGGTTGATGAACTCCTCAGCCGCCACTTCGTTGATTTGCCGTAACGCTTTATAAATTTCGCTGACCGCTTCCGCTAAAGGATCTCTAGTTTCGTTGAACCACTGATTAACGGTTGTACGACTAACACCCATTGTTACGGCTAGCCGATTCTGACTGATGCCGTGGGTTTCCAGTACCTTTTTGAGTGCTTTTCCTGCCTTTCCCATGCCCCCAATAGTGTCAGAGGCATTTGACCAAGTAAATGTTCTCACTTGATGACGTTAGGGTAGAATAATGATGTCCTCAGTTGATTACATCAAATGAATCCTTCAATTAAGGTAGGTGCCCTCCCATGCTGAGCTTTCTGGAAGGTGGAGATCCACCATTCAATGTGCCTGATGTACCCAAAGATTCAGATCGACCTTCAAACAAGATGGTGTTGATGGGCGATCCAGAATGGGTCAAAGGACAAATTTACAGACTTCATGCCGCAGGAATTATCGATCAGAGTCTCTGGTCACGCTTGCTGCCGACTCAAAATCCGGGTGAGGTGATCGCCACCTATTTGCAGCGTCGAGGCAGGTAAACTAAAATTCGCGATCGATTTAGTCTAGAGTTTGCGATCGGTCATGCCAAAAAAGATTCGAGAGCTTAAGCAAATGCTCCGTCAAGCTGGTTTTACCAAGAAAAGGAAGTTGGGCAAGCGATCGAGGAAGTGAGGTGGAAACAGCCATGAGTCAGTTTAAGTATCAAATGGTGATTCAGTGGTCAGATGAGGATAATTGTTTCTTAGTCGGACTCCCCGATTTTCCAGGACAACGTTGGCGCACACATGGCGACACCTACGAATCTGCCCTAGCCAATGGCATTGAAGCGATCGAATCGCTCCTGCTTGCCTATGAAGCAACCGGCGAACCCCTACCCGAACCCGCTGTATTGAAAGCGGCATAGGAGACGATCGCCCTCTTCCTTTCTCTCGATCGCCTCCCCATCCCAAAGTTCCAAATTCTGGGGTCGATCGCTTCAGTTCAGAACTCCATTAATTGACTGTCGATCGCAAAACTCCGAGTTCGGAGGTCGAGGATTGCACTTCAGAGGACGATCGCTTCAGTTCAGAACTCCATCATTCGACTTCTCAACTTGAAACTTGAAGCTTGAAAGACGATCGATCCCCCCAATCCATCCGTAGCGCAGGCATCTTGCCTGCCTCTGACCAATCGCCCGATCGAACTCCCTTCGACCAGTTCTGACAAGCTGGGAGTACTCACGCCAAACCGCAAACCACCCGAAAACCGAAAGACTTGAGCCGATTGACAGGGTTGTTGCAGCCGCGAGATGCAGACCGACAGTCCCTCGGATTGCAGTTCCACGAACCGCCGCGCAGCAGCCGAAATTCACTACTTCCACCCGCTATCCAGGCACTCCCATCGATCGGTGCCCCCTGATAATTCTCATGCCAATGATCAGCACACCATTCCCAAACATTGCCATGCATGTCATACAAACCAAAGCGATTGGGCTTGAAACTGCCGACAGGTGTGGTTTCCGCTCGATACTGGCCCTTCACGCCAGTGCCATAGGTATAGTTTCCATTGTAATTGGCTAACTCCGGGGCGATCGTGTCACCAAAATGAAATGGGGTAGTCGTTCCTGCCCGACAGGCATATTCCCATTCGGCTTCGCTGGGCAAGTGATAGGGCTTACCGGTGTGGCGAGATAATCGATCGCAAAACTCAACCGCCTCATGCCAGGAAACCTGTTCAACCGGACGATGATTCCCTTTGAAGTAAGACGGGTCAGGATCGAGATCGTGTTGAATTGTGGGCAATTGAGTGGCGACCATCCACCATTGCTCTTGCGTCACTACATATTTGTCCATGTAAAACGACGGCACTCTCACCCGGTGTTGAGGACTTTCAGTGTCAAGTCGCTCTAACTCCTTCTCAGGTGAACCCATGAAAAACAGCCCACCGCGAATCGCTATCATTTCCAGCGTGATGCCATCGCCCAAATCTTCCTGGAAATCCTGGAACTCTCGCTTGGCAGAAGGAACAGACGTGGCGGGTGTAACTGGCTTCTGAGGAGCGGTGAAGTGGCGCGTCAGGTTGATCGGTTGTCCAAAGTTAGTGAAAACTGGTTGTTGAGTTGCCTCGCGTAAGTGCTGGTTGAGAAAATCGACCAGGCTATAATTTGTCACCCAGCGATCGCCGACTCGCTGCGGGTCAAGTCCGGCTAGCAAGGCGTTGGTCAAAACACTGTAGGACCCGTCGATCTCTTGCCAAGCCGATTCAAAGTCTCTGGAGGCGGCAATGAAACAGCGATCGCGCCCTTGCCCTCGATCGTCGGGATTCGCCTCGCTCACGTTAAGCAATCCGCCACTATGACAGCAATCTAGCCAAATGATCTGCTGGCGAATTGGGCTTTTCTCTAACAATTCCCGTAACCAGCGCAGCGACAAGCCCCAGATGTTTGTATCTGGATTGACTTCACTGGTTGCCAAAAAGCCTTCTGTCAATCCTTTGGTTTTTCGCAATCCATGTCCGGAAAAGTAGAACAGGGCTGTATCGGGAATTTGCTGACTCTCTGGCAGGAAGAGTTTCACTAGCGCATCTTCCAGTTCGCTGAGTGTCACAGGCGTTTTCTGCCCCACCGCTAACGCCTCATCCTTGACAATCGCCGGTTGCCGCCAAACCCGAAATTCTCCCTGTTGCGCCAACAGACGGGCGATCGCTTCTGCATCTTCAGCCGGAGTCGTTAGCTTCGATAAATGGCGATAGTGATTAATCCCGACAACCAGGGCATCGCGGCTCATGGGGGGTGAACATCCTGTGCGATCGCGTTGCTCACTAGCGTATCCTCTAGAAAAAGGATTCGCCAATACTCGGAGTGACACAAAGAAACTATGGCACGATTACAAGCGATCGAGATGGAAGATGGCACGGTAATTTTTGTGGAAACGGTGGAGGAAATAGAAGTTCCGGAGGTGGTGGAAGAGGCGATCGAACAAGAGGTACGGCGCGGGGGAGAGAAAGGAGCCAGCCAAAATGTTGCTAAAGCCGCCAGTCAAGTTTCAGAGAGCTTTGTGCAAATTCAAAACACGGTTAAGACCTACACCAAATACACGCTGAATGCGTTTCGCGATGCAGCCTTGGCGGATGTAAAAAAGGTGACGCTGGAGTTTGGTGTGAATGTCAGTGGCGAGGGCGGTGTCCCATACATCGCAACAGGCACAGTCGGCTGTAATCTCAAGATCACGGTTGAATGTGGATTTCCGGAGCGTAATCCGCCGATCGCTCCCCCTCAGCCCATGCAGACCGTGCCGCGACAACCTCAACCCAACGAACTGCCGCCTGTGCCGCGTCAATCTCCACCGGGAGGAACGCCACGCTCAGCCAATTCTGAATCAGCCAATTCTGAATCTGTCTAGTGGTATATCGAGAAACCAAATGGATCTTGATAAAGTCAGCAGTTATACCCGTCAGAATGGGTGCCAGTGACCCAAGGATTATCCACTTTATGAATTCCATTGATTTGGCATTTGCTCCGGCTTTGGAGCAGGCACACTTGATTCGCAACAAAGAAATTTCCCCGATCGAATTAACGCAACTTTATTTGCAGCGAATCGAGCAACTTGACCCAGAATTAGGCAGTTTTTTCACGGTGATTGCCGACCAAGCATTAGAGGATGCCAAAGCTAAAACGGCACGTTTAGCCACTGGAGAGACAAATCTGCCTCCTTTTTTCGGTGTTCCCACTGCGATCAAAGATTTGAGTTGCATGGCAGGGGTGCGCTGTACGTTTGGCAGCAAGGTGATGAAGCAGAATATTGCCACCTATGACGATGCCGCAACTGCCCGGATTAAAGCTGCCGGATTTGTGGTTTTGGGCAAGACGGCAACCTCTGAAATGGGTTCACTGCCTTACACAGAGCCAGAGGGATTTCCACCTGCCCGCAATCCTTGGAATTTGGATCATACTCCGGGTGGTTCCAGTGGAGGAGCCGCTGCTGCCGTTGCCGCCGGGTTAGTGCCGATCGCCCACGGATCAGATGGGGGCGGTTCGGTTCGTGGTCCTGCATTTTGTTGTGGCTTAGTCGGGATCAAACCATCGCGAGGTCGTGTGTCTTATGCGCCGATCGGCGATGCCTTAAACGGAATTGCCACGCATGGCTCGATCGGGCGCACGGTGGCGGATGCAGCCGCGTTGTTAGATGTCTTGTCTGGCTATGTCACAGGCGATCCTTATTGGCTGCCTGATCCCGATTCAAGGTTTGTAGACGTGGCACTTCAGGCGATTCAAGAACCCGCAAAACCGTTACGAGTTGCCTTCAGTTCGTCGATCGCCCCCATTGGAGACGCCGATCCGATCTGTCAACAAGCCGTTCACGATACCGTTCATCGTTTGGAAAAATTGGGGCATCATTTGGAACCGGGATCTCCGGATTGCTCTGATTTAGTAGAACCGTTCAAGCTGGTCTGGCGGACTGGAATCAGTGCCTGCGGATTGCCGCTAGAAGCAATGCAACCGATGAATCAGTGGCTCTATGAACACGCGGATAGCAGTGGCGATTATCAAAAAGCCGTTTGGGCCATGCAGATGATCGCCCGTCGCATTGTTGCCTTTTTCAATCGCTATGATGCGCTGGTTTTACCGACTTATATGCATCCGGCAATTCGAGTGGGCGAATGGGCGGAGTTAAGCCCGTTTGATACGTTAGAGAATATTATTCGCTGGATTGCGCCTTGTCCCTTGGCCAACACCACCGGACAGCCTGCGATCGCCATCCCCACCGGATTCACGGACACTGGATTGCCGATCGGGGTTCAAATTGTCGGTCGTCCAGCCGATGAAGCGACAATTATTGCACTCGCCGCCCAAATTGAAGCAGTAACCCCCTGGAGTCAGCACCGTCCAGCTTTTGCAACGAGAGAATAGGAGACTAAATCCTTGTGGGATGGGCATCTTGCCCGTCCACTCAAGCAGACTCAATGTGGAACAGCTTACGGCTGATTCACCGCCTCGATCAACACCGAGTGTTTACTCGAAATTTGTGCTAGTTTTTGAGAGATTTCAGGGTTATATAACCGCAGATAATTCCAATAATTTTCAAACACAGACTCTACATATCCTTTCGTTTCACCAAACGGAATTTGCTCGACAAACACATCTGGATCACGGGTGCCAAATCGAGCAATCCAATCAGCGACGCTTCCAGGCCCAGCGTTATAACTGGCAACAGCAAGCAGCGAATGATTGCTATATTCTCGATGCGTAAAATCTAGATACCACGTTCCTAAATTGATGTTGTCGTTAGGATTTTCTAAGTTGTATTGTTTCAATTTGATCTGACTGGCAACCCAATCTGCTGTATCAGGCATCACCTGCATTAACCCAACAGCTCCAGCAACCGATCGAATTTCCGGCTCAAATCGTGATTCCTGACGAATTAATGCCATCACTAACATGGGATTCAATTGTCGCTGTTGTGCCCATTGTTCGATCGACTGCGAAAACGGAAAAGGATACAATGCTTGCCAATAGCCAATTTGTTGCTTAATCGCGTCATATTCTTTGCGTTCTTTGGGTGATTCTCGAAACTCCAGACTCGACAGCATAAAAATGCCGTCCAAATTATCGTTCACCCCCATTCGCATTAAGCCATCAGTAAATTGTTCGGCAACGGGTGGCTCCACGCGATTCGTAAATTCCACTTGCCAATATGCCCAAGCCTCGCGATTTTGCCCTAGTCGATATAATTCTCGTGTGGCTTCTGATCCGGCGAGAGGTTCAGGGCGAGACGTGGGTTGCACAACGTGCGGCAGCTTTTGGCGGACAGTAGTAAAGTCGCCCACATCCCATTCGAGCAACGTTGCCGATCGCCATGCATAATACGACTCTGGATAATTCGCCAGCACATACTCATATGCCTGCTTCGCATCTTGCGGTCGTCCCAGTTGCGCTGCCCACTTGCCGACCCAAAACCCGGCTTCCGGGGCATATTCGCTTTCCGGATTTTGCTCGACTAACTGCCGTGCCCATTCCCACGCCGCTTGAATATCACCCTTCTTAAAGTTCATTTCTGCTTGCTGCCACCGCAATTCAGCCGCCGCATCAGAATGACTGTATTGTGTTAATACGAGTTGCTGAGTCTGTATCACCGCCTGCGGACTGTTCAGGTGTTGCAGCAGTTTAGACTTCTCAACCAGGGCTTCAGCCGCTCTGTCAGGAAAGCGGTTGATGGCTTGATCAAGATAGAGAATAGCCGTTTCGGGAGAGGTGGAAAGATTGGCTAAGCGCAGCAATCCGAGTCCGGTTTCTTTAGCATCTGGAAAGGCTTGAATCAGGACTTGATAGCGTTGAGTTGCCGTCGTCCATCGCTCATCCAGTTGCGCTCCTCGTGCGGCTCGATAGAGGTTGAGGGCTGTCGGTGGAGCTTTAGCATATGCTTCTGCGGCGCTACCATACTTCGTTTTTTCCCAATAGGCAAACGCGATCGCCTCCCACTCTTGTGGGGTCAACTGTGCCCCAAACTCTGTCTTTAGTCGATCGAGAACTGAAACAATATCCGGCAGATAATGCCCATGCTTCGCCAAAATCAGCATCAGTTGCGGTTGTTTCGGATTCTGCTGCAATCGAGTCAGCGCCATCTCAACCGTGCGAGGATGAGCCGGAAACTGAGCGATCGCCTGATCCCAATAGTGCGGATTCGTTTTTCCTAAATTAAACAGTGCTTCAGCCGATGCCGGATCATTCGGATACTGCTGTAACAACGCCTTCCAAGTGGCTTCTGCTTGAGCCATATTGCCAGTCGAAGCGTATGCCTGCGCTCGTTTCGCCAAAATCTGCGGTGCCAGAACCGGATAGTCATTCTCTAACCCTTCTAGCCACGGGAGCGCCATGCCACCGTGATTTTGCTCAATCAAATCAACTGCCAATAGATAATGGGCACGATGGCGATCGATCGATGGCGCACCATTGGCAATCTCTTCTAACCGAGCGGCTCGTTCGGCAGGAGGCAGCGTCACCAACGCCAGCACCGTAGACGGCTCTCCACTCAAGTCAGCGATCGGCATCTCCGGTTGAGACGCAAACAATCCCCCGACTACAGGTAACTGGGACAGCAGATCATTGAATGCTAACGCTGATATCCCACCTAATGCCAATGCTCCGAGTCCCACACCGGTCAATAACAAAGTTTTCTTTTTGCGCGGCTTCCGGACAAGTTGCCGTTGTTTGGGTGGCTGTTTCAGCATGAGTCTGGAACGGGTTAGGGTACTTTCTCTGAGACTCTAGCCAATTTAACAGAAGTTCCAACGATCGGTGTGAGGGGATTGAGGGAACAGGGGAGGCGATCGGCGGTTCGTCTCCACATCAAGCCTATTGAGAGCCTATCCGAAAACCCATTTTGCAGCGATTGCCCACCTACCTGTGATGCTCGTCTCCTGTTGCATCTGCTCAAGTGGCAAATCTCTATGCCCCAATCCCGCTCCCCCAATTCCCTGCCTCATCTCTGTAAAATTACGCAATACTGGGGATAGATGCTGTCATGTCATGTGAACAATCATGGATCTTCGAGGGATAGATACACCCCGGTTAGAGTGGACTGGGGATTGCTTGGTTATTGGTTTATTTGAGGACGCGATCGACCTCACTGGCGACCTAGCCGATCTCGATCAAAAACTGTCTGGCACATTGGCAGAACTGATTGCTGAAGCCGAATTTAAAGGCAAAGAAGGCAGCAGCGCCATAACGCGAGTGGGTTCCAATAGCCCCATTCGGAAGATCGCTGTTGTGGGTCTAGGCAAAGCAGATGGGCTAAAACCAGAAAGCCTACGTCGGGCGGCGGCGGTTGCGGCGCGATTGGGCAAGAAGGAGAAGTGTAAAACGCTCGGATTAAGCATGCCTGTTTGGAATAGTGATCCGGCTCTGACCGCACAGGCGATCGGGGAAGGAATTGAACTTGCTCTCCATCAAGATACTCGCTTCAAGTCTGAAACCGAAGATAAAGGGGCAAAGCTAGAGCAAATTGATTTGCTGGGCTTGGGAGGGCAAGATGCCGCGATTACCCGCGCCCGTCAGATTTGCTTGGGCGTCATTCTGGCACGAGAACTGGTTGCTGCGCCTGCCAATATTGTCACTCCGATCACAATGGCTGAAACGGCAGAAGCGATCGCCCGTGAATATGGCTTAAGCCTAGAGATTCTAGAGCAAAACGATTGCGAAAAACTGGGGATGGGCGCATTTCTGGGCGTTGCTCAAGCCTCTGATCTGCCACCTAAGTTTATTCACCTCACCTATAAACCCGCAGGCACCCCGCGCAAGAAAGTGGCGATCGTCGGCAAAGGACTCACCTTTGATAGTGGTGGACTCAACATTAAACCTACGGGCAGCGGCATTGAGATGATGAAAACCGATATGGGTGGTGCGGCAGCTACATTAGGAGCCGCAAAGGCGATCGGCTTGCTCAAACCCGATGTCGAGGTTCACTTCATTAGCGCCGTCACCGAAAATATGGTCAGTGGTCGTGCTATGCACCCCGGTGATATCCTCACTGCATCTAACGGCAAAACGATCGAAGTCAATAACACTGATGCCGAAGGGCGTTTGACCTTAGCCGATGCTCTCGTCTTTGCCGAAAAATTGGGCGTAGAGGCGATCGTCGATTTGGCAACCCTAACCGGAGCCTGTGTGGTTGCCCTTGGAGATGACATCGCCGGACTATGGACAGCCGATGACACGCTCGCCAATCAAATCTCTAAAGCGTCTGAACTGTCTGGTGAAAAATTCTGGCGGATGCCGATGGAAGATAAATACTTTGAAGGGCTGAAATCTGTTGTTGCCGACATGAAGAACACAGGACCTCGTCCTGGTGGCGCGATCACGGCGGCACTATTCCTGAAACAGTTCATCAAAGACACCGCTTGGGCACATCTCGACATCGCCGGCCCCGTCTGGACAGACAAAGAAAACGGCTACAACAGCACAGGTGCAACTGGATTTCCGGTTCGGACGTTAGTGAATTGGGTGTTGAATTAGAGAAGGAGAAAAACCCAGCTGTAAATTTTTCGTTGATTTTACAATCGGTCGGGGCAGACCCACGTGTCTGCCCTCTAATCCAGGGCAACCACGCCGGGATTGCCCCAACAACCAGGGCAACCACGCCGGGATTGCCCCAACAACTAGGGCAACCACGCCGGGATTGCCCCAACAACTAGGGCAACCATCAACAGAAAATTTACAGGTGGGAAAAATCCTAAGCACTTGCCTGCCTTCGCTGGACGGGCGGGACGCCCATCCAACAAGAGATTTAAAGAAGTCGCACATCGCGTTGAATTCTTAATTTTGACTGTTGAATTCTCTAAGCAATTCGCGCGATCGTCTGCCCAACTCGTGGTTTTCCAAATCGCTCCCAGGCATTGCCGCCGCGCAAGAATAGCTCGATCCAGCGCAACGGCTGACCCTCTGGCAGTGACCAACCCGAACTCCCTGGAGAAAATGCCAATGTTCCTTCAGGGACTCTGAAACTGCCATCCGAATACACGGCATCACTGACGACATCGCCAATCCGGATCACGATCTTGGTTTCCGGTTCCAGGATGATCGTGTCTGCTGGGATCGTGGTTTTGATATTGCCGTATCCATCAACCCAAGCGACGCGATCGAGCGGCATATCGGGAATTTGGCTCAGATCAAGCACATCTCCGAGTACGCTGAAATCTTCTTGGGCGATCGCGGCAGCAGCAGGCGGAAACACATCTCGCGATCGAAACTGTGACCCTCCTCGGGACACATTCACCGTATGCAGTGCTTTTGCCTGCTCCTTAATGAAGGAAAGCGTATACCCCGCATTTACTCCAACTACCTTCACCCCATTCGGCAGCAACGCATAGGTTAACCCTTCCCCTTCATTATCCCGACGCGCTTCCGGATCATCTTGACGAGGCGCACAGTTGTGATAGATCAACCGCTCCGGGCACCCCAAATTCAGCCCCAACTGAGCCACCCAAAACCCAGTCGCCAAGGTGCTAAACGGCGGCACAGAAATCTCATGAATTTGAGCATTCGGCAACGCCATCAGTAGCCGCTGCTTCACTTCGGCGAACGCTGGATCACCAACACCGTAGTCTGCGATTAGGGAGATAAACATAGGCAAGGGAAGGGACGAGGGATGAAGGATGAATAGGGGAGTGAGTTGTGTGGAGTGAGTGTTTTATCCGACAAAAGCCTACCGCATTTGAAGGGGCGATCGCTATTCTCCAGATCACTACCCAGATCTGAGATCACGTTCCAATGTAAAACCCTTCATCTTTCATCCCTCTCTCACCCCACCCACGATCGCAACATCCACCCTAAAATAATTCCCAGTCCTCCGAAGCGAACGGCTTGCCAGAAGACTTCTTTGAGTCCGCTCCAGGAAAATAGTTGGCTTTCCAGGGCAACTTCTAATTCTTCAAGCTGCTGCTGAATGCGCTTCAACTCGGTTTTGAGTTCGGTGCGGATGGTCTTAGCACGGGTCTGACGAAGTTCTCGTCGGATTTGCGCTTGGCGTTCTTGCAAGTTTTGCTGACGCTGGTGATCGGTCTGAATTTGAGCATATCTGGCTTTCAATATCGAAAGAGATTGCTCGGCTTCTCGTAGGGTTCGTTCAAAGTCAATCTCATCGGAATCAGAGGGGGGACGAGGGGAATCGCGATCATCGGGGGGTAGAGGCGACTGAGATGACATCGGAGAAGCGTAGTAGAGTAGGGATAACAATAAGACTATTCGCTTCGTTGATCGTCAATTTTTACTATCAGGAATTTGTATCATATGGCTGACTCCACCCAACCTTCTTTTACTAGTTCCACTACTTCGCTCGCCACGGTTTCTGCGTTCAAGAGTCCTCATGCCGATCGGGTAGTTGGAGAGTTGAGTTCAGCGAAGTTGGCACAGGTTTTAGCTGAGCGATTGGCGATCGCCCCCTCCGATTGGCACCGTCTCAAATCTAACCGCAATGCCCGTGCGGCGGAACAGACGGCTACTGCGCTTGTCTATTTGCTCAACAATCAACCAGAAGAAGCTCTAGCCCGTCTACAGCAAGCCGGTGGATGGCTCGATCGCTCGATCGCTGCTCCTCCTTGCCCAACGCATGGCTCGCGGATGGATTAGGATTTGCTCAAAAGATTTACTTTCCAGGCGCAGAATTTATGATTCAGTATTTCTACTGGGAGCGATCGTAGGCTACAATTACGGGCAGGGTGATAGGGTGTAGGCGATCGAGCCAAAACATGATGTTGACTTTGATACTGATCATCACAATTACTGAGTGAGATATTTCCGATCGAGTTAAATAGTCTCAGTAGGTGAAAGATAATCTCTGCCTTGTTCCTGTATCATCAATCTAGAAAAACTTCAACCAAAAGTATTCAATTTAACGAGGCTAATTGAGCTATGCTCAGTAGCTGACTTGCCATAACACGAATAGCGATCGGTACATTCCGGGTTGCGTTCCTTAGGTAAGGAAGAAGTATGTGAAGTTTTCATGAATTTCTGGATGATATTGCTCGTTCCTGAAGCTAGCGTCCATAATCGAGAACTGTTAGTGACTCGCTTCAATGTCGTTTGTTTGCTGCGGGGATTGCCAGTGAGGAGATCACAGTTAGAACAATCGCTGAAACTATCAGGTAGTCTAGCTACCTTTTCAATATTGCCTCCGCTTCGGTGCTTATCAAGCGGGATTTTTAGCGTCACGTTAGCTACGGCAGGTTTAATTGGGCTGGCTGCGACACCAGGAGTTGCACAAGATGCTCCGTTAAATCCAACGTTGGATATTGGGATTGTGCAACGCTTCGGGTCACAACCTCAAGACTCGATTACGTTGAAGCCCGAAGCAGGGGATAGCTTGACTATTAAGTACAAGGCTGGAGAGCAAGAGCAAACCGTTACAACGGCGAGTGAAGTCAAAGTGGATGTGGTAATGCAGCCGTTGCCACAGCCAAAGGTGATAGAACGGGTGATACTCAGTACTCATCGCAGCTTTGAAAGTGCGGAAGACAGTGCGACGCAATGGCGATCGCGAGGCGTTGAGGTCGAAATTGCTCAACCTCGACAGTGGCAAGTCTGGGCACGACGCGAAACCTATAGCACTCCTCTGCTACGACGCTTGCTAATGCAGAATTTGCAGGCACATGGCTCTCAATCGGCATTTATTGATTCCCAAGTCCGACGAGAAGAACCGCAAGCCTCGGTTACGGTAAACGGCACTCCGATCCAGCAAGATGAAGTCATGTTTGATACGGCTACCGATCGCGTTGAAGTGACGTTCAATCGAGACGATCATGGCAACCGTCTCTACGCTGGGACATTGACCCTCCAGCCTAATGCCTATGACACTTACACACTTGTTAATCATGTTCCCGTAGAAACCTATCTGCGCGGAGTTGTTCCTCATGAAATTGGTGTTGGCGCTCCTCAACCGACGATCGAAGCTCAGGCAGTCTTAGCGCGAACCTATGCCTTGCGGAACCTGCGCCGATTCGCGATCGACGATTACCAACTCTGTGCGGATACTCAATGCCAGGTCTATTGGGGACTCTCTGGCACTGATCCTGTCACTGATCGGGCGATTACAGCTACTCGTGGACAGGTGCTTACATATCAAAATGAACTGGTTGATGCGCTCTACTCTTCTACGACGGGGGGGGTTACGGCTCCGTTTAGCAGCGTTTGGAACGGACCCGATCGCCCCTACCTGCAAGCCGTTGTGGATTCTGTTAACAACATTTGGGATCTGTCCCGTCAGAGTCTTGCGGATGAAGCTAATTTCCGAGCATTTATCAGCCGTCGATCGGGCTTCAATGAGGATGGATGGGATATGTTCCGGTGGCGAATCGAGAGTTCACTCACTGAGATTTCAGGGGATCTCAGATCCTACCTCCAAAATAAGCAGCATCCTCTGGCAAACTTCACGCGAGTGGTGGATCTAAAAGTGCTGGAGCGATCGTCGGGTGGACGAGTCCAACGGCTCTCTGTCACCACCGATCGAGGTGAGGTGATCCTGGAGAAGGACGAAATTCTCCGCGCGCTCTATGCTCCGAATAGTACTCTGTTCTACCTCGATCCGATCTACGAACAGCCGCAGAGCCAAAGCCCTCCCCAGAAGCCAATCCATCTTCAACCCGCTCAGGTCAACCCAGGCTCTAATGCTACTCCAACTCCCAATCCAAACCCCCAAGCTACCCCAAGCAGAACCTTGAAAGGATTTGCCTTTGTCGGTGGTGGTTTGGGGCATGGTGTTGGGATGAGCCAAACGGGAGCGTATCACTTGGGCGATCTCGGTTGGACAAACGATCGTATCCTCAGCTTCTATTACCCTGGTACTCAACTTCAACTACTCAACACCTCAATTACTTTCTGGCAGGAACCCTCTCTGTAAGTGGGTGGATGGGTGGATGGGTGGATGGGTGGATGAGTGAATGGGTGAATGGGTAGTAAGCACTTTCGTGCTTACTAAGGCTGGCTTCTCAAGTCGGCACATTTCATGTCTTATCGCTCAGGTTTGGGCGGTGAGGTTAGGTTGGCTTTAGACGATCGCTTTTTCTCTCTATCGACCCTCATTTGCGGATTTCCCATGCCATAGGTGAGGGCATAGCTCTGTGCCAGTAACCAGAACCAGAGCGCCGGATAACGTGATTCCAACCAGGGTTGAATCGATCGGGCGAAATCAGGCACCCAGCGAAACAGCCAACTGATGAACGCACTCAGTGTGAAATTTAGATAACTGCCCACCCAGCGCAGTAGATCTTGGGTTCCTGCCATTTCCCAAATCCACAACAGCAACCTCGGATTTTGCCAAGCGGCTTTCAATGCCATTCGGTTAAATGGCACCCATCCGGCACGGTCTTTGATAAAGGTATCCGCCACTTGAGGAGATTCGCTTGCCAAGATGCCAAAGAAAGTATTTAGCATGGCATTCACCCGCTCAGGGGACAAGAAGCGCCCAGTAGGAACCATCATGCCTTTGGAAAACAGCCAGGTGACAGCGATGTTGCTCTGAAATGCCCGAATTTGCTCTAGATGACGCGATTTGAGCAGATCATGCCGTAGGGCAGTATCTAACAAATCTATAAGCCGAGGTAAATTTCGCACGAGCGAACCAAACCCAGTGAAGATTAGCGGCGATTGGAGGGATGCCGCATCCCCGATCGCAATCAATCGATCGAATGCTACTCGGCGATCGCTGCTCTTGACGCTGAAATGACCCGGAATATAGCCAAAGGTTGCCTTTTTCCAACGCAACTGATCAACATTACAGCGACGGTATTCTGGCAGGATTGTGAAGAAATCCTCATACATCTCCAGTAGCGAACCAGGATTATCGGGATGAACCTGGTGATAGTGAAATAGGTAAAACGTCAATTCATCGCCTCTGCCCGGAAATAATTCCCAAATCAGTTGTCTTCCTCGTGAAATATCCCCGTGGCTATTCAGAACATCGCCATACTGCGAATCCCATACCCCTACTTCAAATCCGCCATCAATCACCGCTCCTACGGTTGGGCAAACGCTATCAAATGCCCGTCCGCCGTTAAGTTGCCATGCGATCGGGGATGCCGTCCCCATCGCATCAACCAGCAATCGTCCTTGCGCCTTTCGCTCCGTCTGAGTCAGCAAATGTTTCGCCTGCACCATCACCGAGCCTGAGTAGACATCTGCCCGAACAAACTCCGTCTCATCCCAAATTTCGCCACCCGCCGATCGCAGCTTCTCCCCGCATAGTTTCAAAAACTTCTCCGCATCAATTCCAACATTCAGAACGGTCGGCGTGTGCAAGATAGGTGCCTTAGCCTGAGATGGATTATTCGCATCAAAAAATTTATTGAACCCATCCCCATATTCCCGCGCAATCACACTTTCAAACTCCGCCGGTGTGAACAAGCCCAAATCAATCAATGTCTGAAATTCACCTCGCGAGATATTCCACTCCCGGTTCATTCGTCCAAAGGGCAACCGCTCTATCAATAGCACTCGATAGCCCAACCGAGCCATCACAGCAGCATGGATCACGCCTAGGGCACCACCAACGTAAATCAGGTCATAGGCGAGGGGATGAGGGGGTGAAAGGGTGAGGGGGTGAGGGGGTTCAACCTTAAACACTACCTGCTTTGGCTGTTGCGGATTCCGCACTCCTTCTCGCCAACGCTGTTCCCACCAGTAAACGCGAGTTAAATCATATTCTCCGTTGGGAATATTACGAAAGTGTTTGGCAGTTTGGGGATAATAGGGGGCAAGAGCTTCAAAAATAGAGGGCTGAGCGCGATCGATGGGCGGGAGTTCAGGATAGTCGTGAGGAAAGTGGTGTCGCAACTCCTGAGTCAATTGTTGTGCGATCTGCTTTTCATAGGGAAGGGGATGCTCTGCCCAACGAAATGCTTTGAGGTAAGTGGTTCTCTGCACTGACCAGACAAAGATCGAAAGTTCGTCTGGGAGCCGATCGCCACTTTCAGAAATAGCCGCCTGTTGAACTGTAGTTTTGGACAATCTTAGCCGCACTCCATCGGGCGTTAGGTGCTTTTCGATCGACCTCACGCTTGGCTCAAACTGCTGATGTAGCCAGTCTCGCACCTTTCCACTATCGGGAGTGGGAACTTCAATGTAAAGGACCTCTCTCATCGCAATCATCTAAACCGCAACTGAATTTCTTGTAAAAACAGTAAATTTTCTGTAAAAACAGGATTGACAAATACCAAAAGTGCGTTACACTTCCGGGTACATTCGCAAGTCTTAAAAAACTTTACACGTCTCTCATATTAGCCAGAGAATCTGCTCCTCCAACCATTAGCAATGAATTATCCCATCCCAGACAGTCCTCAAGAAATAGTTGCGCTCCGGCAAAAGCCTGTGAATGAAGAGTTGATTGCAACGGCGATCGCTGGAGTGGTTCAGGTCGCTCGTTCTCAGGGTCAATCGTTGGAAGAATTGACAGCAGAGGTGCTAGCCGATGACAGCCTACTGGACTGGGAATCTCGTCGCTGGCTAAGCGATATTGTGACTCAAGCCTGGAAAACCCTGCCTTAGGAGGTTGGGGATCAAGAGCAAATTTTGTGAATCGATTTCCCAATCTGAATTAAGGTGTTACAAAATTCTTACAGTTGAAGCAAGTGATCTAAAACCTTCGGTCTTTTCTCATGACTGATAAACTGGAGAGGTTACATCGTTAACCCAAAGGATATCAGAACGAGTTCTATGCTCAAGCGTTCTAATCTCGATACTAGTCAACTCATGCGTCGAGCGGAAGATTTGGTCAATGCTGCCTCGAATCGTTATCGGATTACCGTACAGGTGGCTAATCGGGCGCAACGTCGTCGCTTTGAGGAGTTTGATAATGTCGATGATCCAAAGATGAAACCCGTGATCCGAGCGATTTTTGAAATGTCGGATGAGCTAACTCAACCGGAAATCATTGGTGAATAAGTGAATGAGGGGTTGGTAAACGTTTGAATTGTGCGATCGTAAATGCTCAAAACTCGACGGAAGTTGATCGCTAACGGTGTGAGTGTTTCACTCATTGCGATCGGGTTGCTTTTCCTCATGACAAGCTTGCCAGCGCCTCATTTAAAATCATCTCGGTCAAGCCAACCGATTCAATTTCTGACCACTTCGACTCAGTTGCCAATGGCGGTTGCTCAGCAATTTGATGTGGCTCAGCGATTTGATATCGATAATGCTTGGCGACAAGTCTATGAACAGCTTCCTGACTTGCCTCTAGAAAATCAGTATGTTAGTCAAGAAACAGGAGATGTAGCTCAAGAGAACACCCTGATCAGCCGCTTGATCCGCTATCACATCTACACTCAAGGCCGTCCTCCCCAATTTCGCTTAGATTGGAAACTCACTCTAGCCGATTATTTGGGCGTGAACGAACGGATGGTAGCCTCTGCTTACCCTAGTGCTGACACACTGGACATCAATCCGATGCAAGGTGATGTTGCAGCGATCCAAAGTCTCGATCGCGCTCAGCGAGATGCACTCGTTCAAATCCTGGTGAATATTTTTGCGCCAGAATTTACAACGACAGAAACGACTGAGCCACCTGCTGATTCGCTGTCTCAACCTACTCCTTCCACGAATTCCCCCAATGACAGGGAACCTCAACCTGGCGATGCCGAATTACTGTTGCCCCAATAAGATTTAGCGAGGTGATATGGCTCGGCAACTCAAAACGGGTGATGGGTGGCGCTTAGGTTGGGATCAGGATGCAGCAGAGTTTCGGGGCTTGGTAGGAGGAGAGCAGTGGGCGATCGAACTGACTGAACCTGAGCTAGATGATTTCTGTCGCCTGATTGGGCAACTGGCTAACACAATGCGACAAATGCAACAAGAATTGATGGACGAAGAACGAATTTGTTGCGAAGCGGAAAGTGATTTGCTTTGGTTGGAGGCAGAAGGCTATCCCCAGACTTATCGGTTGCGGATGATTTTGCTGACAGGTCGTCGTGGAGAAGGAAGCTGGTCAGAGACTGCCGTTCCGGATCTACTGCAAGCGGCTCAACTGTTAAAAGTGTTCTAGTTCAAAAATCGTATGCTATGCTTGTAAAGCACTGATTGAGTGTTTCGGGGCGTAGCGCAGCTTGGTAGCGCACCACTTTGGGGTAGTGGGGGTCGTGGGTTCGAATCCCGCCGCTCCGATTGATTTAAGAACTGATGTATTTATTTATAATCTACTTGGGATTCATTTACTTTATTCGCTTCTTCAAGCCGTTTGAAGCAAATTTCGTTCGCATTGTTCCAATATAAATTGCAAGACGCCAAGTAACGTTGAGATATCTTGTAACGAGTAGAGGATTGTTTCATATACCGCATTAGAAGTTGTTAATTTGTAGAACTTCCAGGCTTCTCCGTTGGTAACAATTCCAAAAACCTCGATCGATCGACCAATGTGTTGATTGAGTTGTTGGCAAGCTTGCATTTCAATTAAACACTGAGCCAGTCCTTGCTCAAAATCATCCCGTTTTGCTTCCACAATGCAAAGGAATGGGGCTTCTAAATAATCGCGATCGTCTGTGACTACATAATCTACATAGCCTGCAACAGTATTTGTTTCCAGACTTGCACCCTTCCAGATCTTTAATCGCGTGAAACCTTGTAAACCTTCCTCACAAATTGCATCAATCAGCAGTTTTCTAGACTCCTCATAAATTCTCAAATCAAACCGCTTTAATCGTTCTAGGCGTTGCTCAAAAAACTCACTAGGAGCTAGGGGTTTTGTCTGAATTGTCCAAGATGTGAGTTTGGTGAGATTAAGCTGTTTGTAGGCTTGCATTAAACTAAAACTGGAAAAGCTAGACTTTTTTGCCTTTGGCTTACTAGAAGCATCGCTCATATTCGCCCTCCTCTATCTTGCTTTTCTCTAGCTTAAACAATTGCCAATGAAAAAAGCCCTCAGAAAATTCCAAGGGCTTCGATCGAATTATCTGAAATCTATCAGATTAGATTCAGATTAGAGTTGTGGTACATATTGCTCTTTTTCCGGAACCGCCGTGTATTCAGCGACGATTTGACGAAATTCTTCACCATCGATCGTTTCTTTTTCAATCAGCAGATCCACCAGTCGATCGATCGATGCTCGGTTTTCCCGGATGATTTGGCAGGCAACATCGTAGCAGTGTCCGACGATCGCCCGAACTTGAGCATCAATTCGAGCGGCAATTTCTTCAGAGTAGTCCGATCGCGACATCCAATCACGACCCAAGAACACTTCAGCCGTTTGGCTTTCCAGGGAAACAGGGCCCAAATCAGACATTCCAAAGCGAGTCACCATCTGACGTGCCATTGTTGTCACCTGTTGCAAGTCGTTGCCTGCTCCTGTCGTCACTTCTGAGTCACCAAAGATCATTTGCTCAGCCGATCGACCCCCCAGTGCACCAGAGATCCGAGCCAGCAATTGGGCACGAGAAATTAGCCCTTGCTCTTCGCTAGGGATAAACCAGGTCAGTCCCTGGGCTTGCCCTCTCGGAATCAGAGTCACTTTCTGAACCGAATCGTGGTGCTTGAGGAGCGTTCCGACGATCGCATGACCAATCTCGTGATAGGCAATCAGGCGCTTGCTCTTGCTATCGACCAAAGGAGTTCCTTCCATGCCAGCCACAACGCGATCGACAGCATCGTCCACTTCTAGCATGGTGATAGCTTCTTTGCGACGACGAGCCGTGAGAATCGCCGCTTCATTCAGCAGGTTTGCCAAATCTGCACCTGTGAAACCTGGAGTGCGACGGGCGATTAACTCTAGAGACACCTCCGGAGAGAGCTTTTTGTTGCGGGCGTGAACTTTCAGCACTTCCAATCGACCCTTGATATCCGGCGCATCGACCATGACTTGGCGATCGAAGCGACCCGGACGCAGCAATGCTGAATCCAGCACGTCTGGACGGTTTGTAGCCGCAATGATGATGATTCCGGTGTTGCCCTCAAATCCATCCATTTCGGTGAGCAACTGGTTGAGGGTTTGTTCTCTCTCATCATTTCCGCCCCCGATTCCCGCTCCCCGTTGCCGTCCGACGGCATCAATCTCATCAATGAAAATAATGCAGGGTGCGTTTTCTTTGGCTTTTTTGAATAAATCGCGGACACGAGAAGCGCCAACCCCAACAAACATCTCTACAAATTCGGAACCAGAGATGCTGAAGAAGGGAACCCCTGCCTCACCTGCGATCGCTTTTGCCAGCAATGTCTTACCCGTTCCTGGCGGACCAACTAACAGCACCCCCTTAGGAATTTTCGCACCGACAGCAGTAAAGCGTTCTGGCTTCTTAAGGAACGTAACAACTTCCTGAAGTTCCTCTTTCGCTTCTTCAATTCCAGCAACATCATCGAACATTACGCCTGTCTTAGCTTCCATCATGAAGCGCGCTCTCGATTTGCCGAAGTTCATGGCTTGACCCGGCCCACCCGGAACATTGCTAGAGCGACGGAACAAAAAGAACAGTCCACCAATCAACAGGACAGGAAAGATTAGGTTGCCCAGCAAGCCCCATAGTGCCCCATCATTGCGAGGCGGATGAACATCAAAGTCAATATGATCATGCCGGAGCCTGGAGACTAACTCAGGAGCATTGCCAGGGAGATCGACTCGGAGACGCTGAATGCGATTATCTAGCTCTGGATCAGTGGCTTCGACGATCGCCGTCCGTCCACCATCGAACAAATCAACGCTGGTGACACGCCCCTGATCGAGGTAATCTAAAAAGCGCCCGTATGTCATCCGAGTGCTGGCAGTATTGCCACCCATCGTAAATGGAGTTGTGGAAAATGCCCCTTGCCAGACGAAGAAACCGATAACTAAAACTGGCAATGTCCAGAGAAGGATGACTCTCCAGGAAAGTTTCATAGTTTAAGAGCCTCTAATATCAATACATCGCAAAACGCCAGAAGAGAAACCAGTCTAAAACCAGTTCAAAGAAAAATGCGGTTTCAATGGGAACTTCTGAATACAACTCATTAATCCCAGTTTAGAACCACTACCCCCGATCAACTTGCCTAGGGATGAATTAAGTAGTGTTTTTCTTGATTAACTGAGAGCGAATCTTAATTAAATTTAACCTAACTTATGGAAATTGAGCAACTAACTATTCATCTGGAGCGTTTACAACTTAGTAAAATTGAGGACTCTGAGGCGATCGATCTCACTAGATTCTGTCACGCCACCTTTATTTTGAGCGAATTGAATCCTGAGAAACAAGTAAAGCTTATAGTATAAGTGTATTATTTATCATGAACCTGTGATAAAACAGTTGTATTGACCCTGGCTCAACAGAATCATATAAAATCAGCAGCATCACGTAGGAGAGAGCATTAGAACTCATGACTGGCAGACCACCTTCTGCTTCCACGGTTTCTTCCCCCACCGTCCTCAGTGTGGATTTGGGGCGTACATCTACGAAGGCTTGCATCAGTCGTGATCCCGATAAAGTCGTGCTGATTCCCGCCAACGTCGCTCATCTCACGGTCGAGCAAGTACGGCGTGGGAGTTTTGAGTCTCAACCCACTGATCCACTGGTGGATATCTGGTTGGAGTTTCAAGGTCATGGGTTTGCCATTGGGCAACTGGCAGCCGATTTCGGGGCTAAATTGGGAGTCGGGCAATCGAAAGTTGAAGATGCGTTAGTTAAAGTTTTAGCGTGCGTCGGATATTTCGGTCTTAAGGACAGTATTGCGGTTGTGTTGGGTTTACCTTACTACTCTCAAGAGCAGTTTGACCGCGAAAAGGAGCAAATTATCAGCATCGTTCGATCGCCCCATGTCATGAGCTATCGTGGCGATTTTGTGTCGAGCGATATTAAGCAGGTTTGGGTGATGCCAGAAGGCTTCGGTAGCCTGATCTGGGCAGAAGCGCAGGATAAACGGGCGAGTAGTCCAGATTTTCCTAACCTTTCGGTTGCAGTCGTGGACATTGGGCATCAGACCACCGATTTTCTGATGGTCGATCGCTTCCGCTTTGCTAGAGGCGCATCCAAAAGTGAACCGTTTGCCATGAGCCAATTTTATGACCAGGTTGCCGTTCAGATTCAAGGAGCCGATAGCCAGTCGCTCTCGCTTATTGAGGCGGTTCATCGTCCGGAAGGGGAGCGGTTTTTCCGTCCTAGAGGGGCGACGAAGCCCACGAATCTGGATGATATTTTGCCTAGTCTGCGGCGGAGTTTTGCACGAGAGTTGAGCGATCGCCTCGTCGCATGGCTCCCAGAACGAGTCACAGATGTTATTGTGAGCGGTGGTGGAGGTGAATTTTTCTGGAACGAATTCCGCCCTCTTCTACGGGAAGCTCGGCTGAAGGGACATCTCGCGAAACCCTCCCGCCAAGCAAATGCGTTAGGACAGTACATTTATGGGGAAGCCCAGATGGTAGCTCTGCTGAACAGGCTGACGACGGCTTAGAGCTAATGAGCGATCGCAAGGAAAGATCGAGTTGGGTGGTTAGGTTTGCTCCAACAGAAGCAGACCAGATTTTGAGGCAGGCGATCGACAAAGCCCTTCAAGACAAGTCTTATGAGAGCTTTAGCGATCTCTGCAAACAGGCATTACGGCAACTGTTCTTTCCTAGCGAAGCTCCTCAACTCAACGTTGAGTTTGCATCTGCCCTGCATCACGCAGAACTTACAGCCTTGCAACAGCAAATTGTCGCACTGCAAATCCAGATTGCTAAATTAGAAGGATCTGCCGGAGTCCAGCAGGCCTGCTATGTCGGACGGTTAGAGCAACGCATTGGGGATTTGGGCGATCGATTAGACCGCCTGGAATCAAAGCTTGACTCTCATCCGCCTACCGCATTACCTGAACCTGCTCCTCCTCCAGTTGAGGCGATCGATCCGTTGCTGAGTCGTTTAGCACCGTTGCTGGAAGATTTTTAGTTCTTTCTGTCCCACTCAAACTTACAGCCAGTTTCACTTGCATAAGCCACACGCATACCCATCCACTCATCCACTCATCCACTCATCCACTCATCTACCCATCCACTCATCTACCCACCCACACACAACTGTGGCTCACTCATCTGAAAACCGCTGTAGATCCCATGTCTACATTAAAATAAGGCTATTTCATTTCTGCCGAATTGAGAAGGAATCATGTTCTATCGGGTTTCAGAAATGCGAATGACGTAGGGATGGTAGGTTTCCGATTCATAAGAGCCAATCCAAATCTGATAGGTGCCAGAGAGCCATTGTCCTGCGATACCAGGGTTTTGATCCGCATAATCGTCATTGCACCAAGTGCCACCGGGTCCGCGAATCACCAGGGTAGTGTCTTCCGGACTTTGGACTTGCAAGCTGAGGTAGTTAAAAAATTCGTTCAACACGATTGTGTGATCGGGCTGTTCATCGACGAAACCATTGCAAGGACCTGTCGCCGTCTCTGCACGACCTGCAATATCACCTGCCGTGAGAGAACCGCCGCTAATTCCCCGAACTGTAGTTGGGTCTGGGGTAAAGCCAGGATCAAGCGTGACGTTTTCAAAGATGGTTAGGGGTGAAGCAGAGGGCGATGCATTAGGACTTGAGCTAGAACTTGGGCTAGGACTTGGGCTAGGCGTTTGAGCATGAGCCGGAAAATAGGCTGCCAGTCCTGCTAGCCCTGCTGCCAGGAGAAGCACTGCCTGAGGTGAACACATAGAGGAATGTAACCCTTGAGTTTGCATGGTGTGTTGAAGTGACGAATCAGAAACAAATGCTACAGCATAAACACTTAACTATTGACAAAGGTTAATGCTACACGGTTCCTGCTCACCTTCTGCTCCTCAAATCGCGGATTCTGCGATCGCCAGGGCTTGCTTCAATCGAGGCAGATCCATCTGATGTTGGTTGAGCAATAGCCAGGATTGGATTAGGTCGGGTCCATGCATATCGCCTGTGAGTGCGGCTCGGAGCGATCGCATCACCACTCCCTTCTTAACATTTGCTGCTTTCACGCCTTGCTGAATCACCTCCTGAGCCTTGTCTGCGGTGAGAGATGAGGTGTTTTCCAGTGCGGCAATAATGCCATTCAAAGCGGGGGCTGTTCCTTCCTGGCGCAGTTGATTCGTTGCCGCTTCTGTAAAGCCGACATCTGAGACAAATAAGTAGTTTGTCATGGCTATCGCGTCTTCTAGACGCACAAGACTGGGCGCAATCAAAGCGGTGAGGGGTTCCAGCCAAGCCCGATCGCTCTCCTCAAACGCATATTCGGCACCCTGCCAGTAGGGAATCAACAGGTCAGTCAGTCTGTCGATCGGCATATGGTGAAGATATTGACTGTTCAGCCAATTCAGCTTATCCCAGTCGAATTTAGCTCCGGCTTTGTTGACCCGTTCAAATCCAAAATGGTTGGCGGCTTCTTCAAGCGTGAAAATTTCAGTCATGCCTTCCGAGGGCGACCAGCCAAGGAGAGTCATGTAGTTGACGATCGCTTCTGCGATGTAACCCATTCTTTGGAAATCAGAGATCGAAGTGACACCATCGCGCTTCGAGAGCTTTGCACCCGCTTGATTGAGGATCAACGGCGTATGTCCGAACTCTGGAACGGTGGCACCGAGGGCTTCGTAGAGCAAAATTTGCTTAGGCGTATTGCCAATGTGATCTTCGCCGCGAATGACGTGGGTGATGTTCATCTCAATGTCATCCACGACCACGACGAAGTTATAAAGCGGTTGCCCAATCTTATCTGCCTCTGCTGCACGAGCAATCACCATATCGCCGCCTAGATCGCGCCCTTTCCAGGTGACTTTGCCCCGTACCAGGTCATCCCAAGCGATTTCGCGATCGTCTTCAATCTTGAACCGGATCACAGGCTTACGACCTTCCGCCATGAATGCGGCTTCCTGTTCCGGAGTCAGATGGCGATGGCGATTGTCATAGCGAGGAGCCTCGTTTCTGGCTTTTTGTGCCTCCCGCATTGCCTCAAGTTCTTCAGGAGTATCATAGGCGCGATAGGCGAGTCCCTGACCTAGCAGGGTTTGAATGGCTTGACGATACAAGTGCATTCGTTTGGTCTGGAAGAAAGGACCTTCATCCCAAGTTAGACCGAGCCAGGTTAAGCCATCCAGAATATTTTGAGTATATTCGGGGCGCGATCGCTCCAAGTCAGTGTCTTCAATTCGCAGGATCAACTGACCGCCGTGATGACGAGCAAATAGCCAGTTGAATACAGCCGTTCTAGCTGTGCCGATGTGCAGGTTTCCGGTTGGGCTGGGAGCAAGGCGAACGCGAACAGACATAAGTGGAAGAATGAAGGATGAAGGATGAAGGATGAAAACGGAGAGGGGAATCAGGTTGAGTTTTTGTGATTGAATTAGCTCTCTGGTTTCTACCCTTAAAATTCTAGCGACAGATGGGAATGTTGCAGGAGATTCAGCCGATCGTCTCTTCCATCCTCATGACCTCTTACCCTGGGTATAATCCTGCTATTGACAGCAAGAGAGCTAGGCAATGAGCAGACTTCAGACTCAGCCAAGCAGCGGATCAATCGCACGTTGGAGCCTGGTTACTGACACAGTTTCAACAGAACAATTAATCTTTCACAGCAGGGATTTGAGCATGGTCAACTATCACACTGACGGACGCTGGCAGTTTTGGATCGATCGCGGTGGCACCTTCACGGATATTGTGGCGCAACGACCTGATGGAACCCTCGTCATTCACAAGCTGTTGTCAGAAAACCCCGATCGCTATACTGACGCTCCATTGCAAGGCATTCGAGAGTTGATGGGTGTGCCAACGGATGCCCCGATTCCATCCGAACAGATTGCCGTAGTCAAAATGGGAACAACCGTCGCCACCAATGCGCTGCTAGAGCGGAAGGGCGATCGGACTGTTCTATTGATCACCAAAGGCTTTCGGGATGCGCTGCGAATTGGCTACCAAAATCGCCCTAATATCTTCGCTCGTCAGATTGTGTTACCTGAAATGCTGTATGAGCAAGTGATTGAAGTCGAAGAACGCTACAGCGCCCACGGTAAAGTACTCACGCCCCTGCAAGCAACCGATCTAATCCCGTCGCTACAAGATGCCTATGCTGCCGGAATTCGCTCCTGTGCGATCGTCTTCATGCACGGCTATCGCTATCCCGACCACGAGAAAAAAACCGCCGAATTCGCGAAGGCGATCGGGTTTACTCAAATCTCTGTTTCCCACGAAGTCAGCCCCTTGATGAAACTCGTTAGCCGAGGAGATACAACCGTCGTCGATGCCTACCTATCCCCAATTTTGAGGCGATATGTCGATCGAATTGCCGCCGCACTTGGCACAGCCGAGATGGGGACGCGGAGACCCGGAAACCTGGAGACCCAGGGAACTGAGGAACCCTCTTCATCCTTTGTCCTTCATCCTTCATCCTTCCCTCAACTCATGTTCATGCAGTCTAACGGTGGACTCACGGACGCTCGATTGTTTCAAGGCAAAAACAGCATTCTTTCGGGGCCAGCAGGCGGCATTGTAGGAGCCGTTCAAACGAGCGTGATGGCAGGTTTTCCTGAGATCATTGGCTTTGATATGGGCGGCACTTCTACCGATGTTTCTCACTTCAATGGCGAATATGAACGCACCTTTGAAACGGAAGTCGCGGGAGTGCGATTACGTGCCCCGATGATGGCAATTCATACGGTCGCAGCAGGGGGTGGCTCGATTCTGCGATTCGATGGGACGCGATATCGGGTGGGACCAGAATCGGCTGGAGCGCATCCAGGGCCAGCCTGTTATCGCAAAGGTGGTGCATTAACTGTCACGGATTGCAACGTGATGCTTGGCAAAATTCAGCCAGAATTTTTTCCTTACGTATTTGGAGCAGAAGGGAATTTACCGTTAGAGGCTGAGATAGTACGAATGAAGTTTGCAGAGTTGGCAGAGGAGATTCGATCGAAAACGGGAGATTCGCGAACTCCGGAACACGTCGCTGAAGGATTTTTAACGATCGCGATCGATAAAATGGCGAATGCAATCAAGAAAATTTCCGTTCAACGCGGCTACGATGTCACTGAATATACCCTCTGCTGTTTTGGTGGAGCCGGAGGACAACACGCCTGTCTGATTGCCGATGCCCTTGGCATGACCCAGGTTTTCCTCCATCCGTATGCAGGTGTATTGTCGGCTTATGGCATGGGCTTGGCAAATTTGACCACCATTCGCGAACGGGCGATCGAATCTCGCCTCACCGACTCCCTCATCCCCGAACTCGGACAAACCTTCAGTGATTTAACCACAGACGGTATCGCTGAAATTCAGCACCAAGGCATCGAAACCTCACAGATTCAAACCCGCCCCAGAGTCCATTTGCGCTACGACGGCACAGACTCCGCGCTAATCATCGATTTTGGCAACTTAGCCGCCATGAAAGCGCAGTTTGAGCAAGTCCATTATCAACGCTACGGCTTCGTCATGGAGCGCAAAGCCCTGATCGTGGAAGCCGTCTCAGTCGAAGTGATCGGCAAAACTAATCTTCACGCTGAAGCTACTGTTGCTCCTACCCGCTCTCACCCCTTAACCCCCACAGCCATCGTTCCGTTGTATACCCAAAGCCACTGGCACGACGCTCCCGTTTTCTTACGCCAAGACCTGTGCAGTGGCGATCGCATCCCTGGACCCGCCCTAATCATCGAACCCACCAGCACCAACGTTATTGAACCAGGATGGCAAGCAGAACTAAGCGATCGCAATCACCTGATTTTGAACAAGCCGAAAGCCAAAAGCCTCAACAATGAAACACAAACCCATTCCTCCCCCATCCTTCATCCCTCATTCCTCCCCACCGCCGATCCCGTTATGTTGGAAATCTTCAATAACTTATTTCGGGCGATCGCAGAAGAAATGGGCATAACACTGCAAAACACCAGCTATTCCGTCAATATCAAAGAACGCCTTGACTTCTCCTGCGCCATCTTCGACCAACACGGACAACTCGTTGCCAACGCTCCTCACATCCCCGTCCACCTTGGCTCCATGAGCGAGAGCGTCCAAAGCCTAATTTCAGCTAAAGGCGATCGGCTTAAACCAGGCGATGTCTATATCCTCAACAACCCTTACAACGGCGGCACCCATCTCCCCGATATCACCGTAATCACCCCAGTTTTCATAACACCCCCCATCCCCCCATCCCCCCAT
>JAAUSF010000202.1 GCA_012033255.1 Cyanobacteria bacterium RU_5_0 | reverse complement strand
GGAAATTGACCCAATCCAAGGTTCAAAATCTGCGCCAGTAATCCGAGGTTCCAGGGAGCCTGCGGGTGCAGCTTCAGCTAACGTCGATGAAAAGAAGCTACCTCCTAATTCCCGTGAACCGACAAAAATAACTACGTCGTCAATCACCTGATCCGTTGTGAAGCCATCGCTAATGAATCTGCCAGTTTCCGGGTTGAACACTCGCAAGGTGCGCGTTCCGACTGGAATTTCGGCAAATTCATCTAGAATGATGCTTTCCCACACCCTTGCAGCCGCTTCCAACGCCGCTCTTTTATCAGGGGTAAACCACCCGATCGTGTCAAATCGGTAGTCGAACCTGATGTTAAACCGAGCCTTGTCAACCGTGGGAACGGCTTCAGGCAAGGTTGGAGAGGGGAGTGGTAGAGAGGGTGGGGCAATGGGAGTGGGCAATGCAGTCGGATTTGCCTTCAAGGTGAGCCTGTATTGGCTAGATTGATCGCGGCGACGGGAAGCAATGCGAATGTGATAGGTTCCTGGATCTAACGTTTGCTGAATCGGTTTTATTTTTCTGCCACTGCGATTCGATCGTTGCAAAACTTGTCCCTCGCGATCGAGCAATGCTGCCGTTGCATTGGATTGAAAACTGTTAATCGAAATCTTTAACTGACTCCGATTATTGAGTTGAATACGATAAAAATCTTTCGGGTCATTTCCGCCAATTCGATCGCTAAATTTTTTGGAATTAGAGGATAAATTAACGGCTCTTGCTCTAGCCAATGTATTGTCATTTCGACTGGCAGCACTCATGAGCAATTCCTCACTTAACAGTTAAGCCTTTCGCAATCCAAGAGTGTTAATTTGACGATTCAGGCTAATAGGTGAAGGTAGAAAATTCCTAGCGCCATCTGGCGACAAGATTTACTGGTGAAAAAATATTAATTGGCAGTGGGTGAGAGCCATTCAGGGTATTCCTAGTTACCTTAATTCACACCACTTTAGCTAACAAAAATCCTTAATATTTTCTTTATTTTTATTGAAAAATCTGGATTTCTGCGGTGATTGTAAAGCAAGTTTACTAAAACTAAAAAGATTCAAAATCTTCTGGAAGGGAAAGGCATTGTCTAGTTAGTATAAATACTTGGTGCAGTTATGGGTTGAGAGCCGATGTTGACCAAGCAACTAGACCAAGAGACCGAAAAATATCTTGCTGAGATCCTGAAACAGGAAAACACAACAACCGATGATTTAATCAGGGTATTAATTCGCGATCGCTGGCTTTCATTACACAAACAAGTAATGGAACACTCCGTACAGTTACATTCTGAACCACATCCCGGACAAGTCCATCCCGAACAAATCCAGCTTGAACAAGTTTTGCTGGATGGTGATGGGAATGCATCTAAACAGAAAAACAATAAGCAGGCGATCGCTGAATTTCTTAAGAAAAAGCGGTTTCGTTAAGTTCCGCGAAGCTTGTGATAAGCTACCGTCCATTTCAAAATCTCTATGCCGTAAGCGAAAATTCAATCTTTGCGATCAGAGACTTAGGCTTTCGCTAAATTTAGACGGGAAGGGTTTGAGAAGAGGGCGGTAGTCCCATTTTGAAGAGATACTTTATGTACGGACGAACGGCGATTTGATCCGATGCATATTGCGATCACTGAGTAACCAGGTTTGATGGTATGGGAAACTTCCCCAGAGAGGCAAGATTAGCCGTACTAATTGACGCAGAAAATGTGAATATTCAATCTGCAAGATTAGTGCTGGCGCGACTGCGACCCTATAAACTCCTGGCACTTAAACGAGCTTATGGCGATTGGTCGAATGCTCGGCTCAGTGGTTGGAAGCCTGCTTTGGCAGAAATGGGAATTCAGCCGATCCATGCACCGACCTATACAGCGGGTAAAAATTCAGCCGATATTACGCTGGTCATTGATGCAATGGATCTGTTGCACACTCAAAAAGTGGAATTATTTTGTATTGTCAGCAGCGATGGTGACTTCACTCCTCTGGTTTATCGATTAGTGGAATCTGGAGCCAAAGTGGTTGGTTTTGGGCAAAAAAAGTCGCCAAAGGCGTTTGTGAATGCCTGCCATCGGTTTCTCTACTTTGAGGATTTGGAGCGATCGATCACTCCTTTACCCTCGCCACACTTTCAAACTACCTCCGCTTATGTCGTGGATACTCAAGCGCTTCAATCGGAGGCGATCGCGATGGTGCAGCCAGCCAATACTCATCATCCAGCGAAAGCCAAACCCATGCCATCTAGAGAAGAATTGCTCAAATTGTTGAAGGACACTTATCAAGCGCTGTCGCCCCAAAGCAATTGGGTCAGTTTAAGTCGTTTCAGCAGCCAGTTGCAAAAACAGCATCCGGGGTTTACTTCTAAGCATTTTGGCTATGCCCGTCTCCGCAAAATGATTGAAAGCGTAAACCTGTTTGATCTGAGACAGCGATCGCTCAGCCCAGAAAACCCAACCAGCACGGTGATCGAAATTCGCCTCAAACCAGCCGTCTAGAGAATCTGAGACAGGAATTTCTTCGTTCGCTCTTCTTTAGGATCGTTGAAGAACTCTTCGGGAGTGCCTTCTTCAACCAGAACCCCATCTGCCATCAAGACAACGCGATCGGCAACTTCTCGTGCAAAGCCAACTTCGTGGCTGACACAAACCATTGTCATCCCGGAGTTTGCCAGGGTTCGCATTACGTCGAGTACTTCCCGCACCATCTCAGGATCGAGTGCCGAAGTCGGTTCATCAAACAGCATGATTTTAGGCTGCATGGCAAGGGCACGGGCGATCGCTACCCGTTGCTGCTGTCCACCCGAAAGCTGACCAGGGAACTTTTGCGCCTGATTTAGAATACCGACTCGCTCTAGAAGCTGCATCGCGACCTCTTCAGCTCTCACTTTGGGCCAGCGACGCACCCAAATTGGGGCAAGCGTGACATTGTTTAGCACCGACAGGTGAGGGAAAAGATTGAACTGTTGGAATACCATCCCCACTTCCCGACGAATCGCTTCAATGTTTCTCAGGTCATGAGATAAATGAATGCCGTCGATAATGATGCCGCCTTTTTGATATTTTTCTAGCGCATTGAAGGTACGAATGAACGTGGATTTACCGGAACCAGAGGGTCCCATCACAACAACCACTTCGCCTTTTCTAACCGTCAGACTAACGCCGCGCAACACATGGAAGTTATTGTCATACCACTTCTCCACGTTCTCTGCGATAATCATTGGCTCGGAGCTAACTTGCTCAGTTGCGATCGTTTCAGTCTGAAACTGTGTCATGATGATTCATCCCTCTCAGGTCTTACCTTTGCATCTTAATCAAATTCAATCCGTTTTGCACGATTGTGAATCGCCGTAACGCTTATCGTCCAGTGTTCAACTGTTTCTCTAAACGACGGCTTCCCCAAGACATGGCGTAGCACAAGATCCAGTAGATCACGCCAATGAACGTGTAGCCTTCCCAATAGCGTCCGATGAACTCTGGATTGGCTAGAACCGATCGCGTGATTCCCAACAGTTCGATAATGCCAACGATCGACAATAGCGTTGTGTCTTGCAACAAGCTAATGAACTGACCGACGATCGCTGGAATCGAGATCTTCAGTGCCTGCGGCAAGACAATCAGAAGCGTCGTCAGAATCGGGTTCAGCCCTAGAGCATTTGCCGCTTCCGTTTGCCCTCTAGGGATAGCTTGCAATCCGCCGCGAATATTTTCTGCTAAATAGGCAGCACTAAACAAAGTTAATCCAATGATGGCGCGAAAAATATTATCCAATCGAACTCCTGGCGGCAAGAACAAGGGAATCATATTCTGCCCGATAAACAGGATCGCAAGTAGTGGGATACCGCGAATGATTTCGATGTAAAGAACCGAGAATACGCGCACCACAGGTAAACTGCTTTGCCGCCCCAGCGCCAACAACACCCCCAACGGGAAACAAAGGAAAATACTAACTACTGCCATGAAGATCGTCAACAACAACCCGCCCCAATTGCTGGTGGAAACTGGCTTCAACCCTAAGCTGCCCATCATCAGCCACAGCGTCAGCAGGAAACAGATAAACCAAGCCAAGGACAGCCACCGCCCGATCGTGGGAACCTGCTTGCCGAGCGCCCGACCTGCCCAAGCCCCGGCTAGCAACAAAATCTCAGCCGCAAACAGAAGCAGGCGAGCAGGTACCGATCGCGGGTATTCACTGTAAGGAACGGTCATCGGAAAGAGAGCAATGATCAGTGCCACAATCCCTACGCCAATCAGCACACCGCGACTGAACAATTTAGGAACATTCCGGGCTAAGATGCCCCACGTTAGACCGAATAGGGTGGCAATCATCCCTAGAACCGTCCACATTCGCCAATACTGAGCGGCAGGAAAGCGCCCCACAAAATACAAAGGGAGGTTAGCCGGAATCACTCGCCACTGAGCAACCGTCGTTGCCCAAATTAGCAAACTTCTAAGAATGACAAGGCTCACCACCAGGATAACGATCGTCAGCGCAGTGTTGAACCAGTCGCTAAACAAATTTTTTCGCATCCAGGCAACGACACCTATTTGGGCGATCGGCGGAGGAGTAGCAGAGGGATGAGTCGTGGTCATGAGGCAAGGGTTAGGGGTTTTCGAGGGTTAAGGCGTTATCGTTCCTTTAGCTGAACCGTCTGATTGAGGGTGTTCATCACGACCGAGATGATCAGGTTAATGATCAAATAGGTTGCTGCGATAATCAAAATTACTTCAACTGAACGACCTGCCTGGTTAAGGGTAGTAGCCGCAGAGGAGAAAATGTCTGGATAGCCGATCGCCAGAGCCAAACTAGAGTTCTTTGCCAGGTTCATGTATTGGCTGTTGAGGGATGGAATAATCACTCGCAACGCTTGAGGCAGAACCACTAAGCGCATCACCAACCCTGGCTGCAAGCCTAACGCTCTAGCGGCTTCCCACTGCCCCTTTGAGACGGCTTGAATCCCTGCTCGGACAATTTCTGCAATGAACGCTCCCGTGTAGAAGACTAAGCCACCCAAGACAGCCGCATATTCCAAAGACATGCGTAAACCGCCTTCAATGTCGTTCGATTCAGTCAACTGAGGGAATTGCCAACCCAGTCCGAATGTTAGAAGCAGCAGGGCAACCATTCCGAGTGCAAGCAATGCCATCAACTGAGGTTTGCCGGATGCGCCCTGTTCTTCCATGAGCTTGATCCGCCAACGCCAAAGAACGATGGCAACAACAGTAGCCCCAATCAAGAGGATCAGTGAGATCCAGGAAACAGCAGTGTTGGGGGGCCAGGGGATCACAATCCCTTTACGATTAATAAAGACAGCGCCAAACAGTTGATTGGGAGGTGGATTGGCACCGGTACCACTGGAGCGAGACAGCGTATAGAAGATGCCGAAATACCAGATGAATAGCTGGAGCAAAAGTGGGACATTTCGCACCAATTCGACGTAAACCAGACTGATCTTACGAACTAACCAGTTCTCAGAAAAGCTGGCAACTCCGGCGATCGTGCCCAATAACGTAGTGAGAACAAAACCCACCAGAATCAAGCGCAAGGTGTTGACTAACCCCACGACAAATGCCCAGTAGTAGCGATCGTTTGGAGTATAGGGGATAACGCTTTCCCCAATATTGAACCCCGCCTCATTGAAGAGAAACGAGAAGTCAAATTGTCGCCCTTGCTGCTGGAGGCTGCGGTTCAAGTTGCCAACTAGCAGCGAGAAGATGACAACCACGACCACGACCGCCATGATTTGCAGGGCAATGCGCCAAAATCGCTCGTCTCGCCAAAATGGAATCTTTTCGTCGCTTGCACTGGTTTGGGTCATACGACACCTTAGCTATCTACAGCTATCCACGAATTCAGAAGTGTAGAAATGCTGCATGGGAGTGTTGGTATCACCTACATACAGCATCTCCACAGATACACAGAGGTTGACAAATCTACGTCGTTTATCCAGGGCAAACACACTAGCGGAAGGGCGGAGAGTAATGTAACCCACCTTCTGTCCAGAGTCTATTTAATCCGCGATCGAGTTTCAGTTCCGAGTCTTCACCGACATTGCGATCGTAAATCTCACCATAGTTGCCTGTGGTCGTGATGACTTGCACCATAAAATCGTTACTCAGTCCCAGTTGCGTCCCCAAGTCACCCTCCACACCCAAGAATCGCTTGACTTCTGGGTTATCGCTGGTGAGTTGCTGTTGCACAGTCGCTTGGGTGATGCCAAACTCTTCCGCCTGGAACAACCCATACGTCACCCACTTCACCACATCGAACCATCTAGAATCGCCGTTTACAGTCGTTGGGGCTAGAGGCTCCTTCGACATTACTTCTTCTAGTAAGATATGGTTCTCAGGATCAGAAAGGGTCGTCCGACGAGCCGCCAACTGAGAACGGTCAGAGGTTGCCCCCTCACAGCGTCCCTCGGCATAAGCGGCATAAACCGCGTCAGCATCCTGGAATTTAACCTCGTCATAGGTGACACCCAATTGCCGCATCCGGTCAGCCAGGTTTAGTTCGGTCGTGGTTCCTGTTTCCACACAGACAGATTTGCCTTCAAACCCTCTCAGGTCAGTGATGCCACTATCCCGACGAACCATCATGCCTTGACCATCGTAGAAGGTGGTTGGCGCAAACTCCAAACCGTTACCGCCTGCGGCATCCCGGCTACTTGTCCAGGTTGTATTCCGGGAAAGCATATCCACCTCGCCGCTGGCGATCGCCGGAAAGCGTTCGGTGGAGTCAAGGTTGCGATATTCAATTTTCTCGTCGATATTCTCAGAAGTATTGAAAACAGCCGCCGCGACGGCTCGGCAAACATCTACATCCAAACCAGAATATTGACCACTGGAATCGACGAAGCTAAATCCAGGGATTGTCCCCTCAACACCACAAATCAGTTTGCCGCGAGAAATGATGGTATCTAGACGGCTCGTTCCTCCTCCGGAGACGGCAGGTGAACCGGATTCTGAGTCTGGAGCCTGAGCAGTGTCGCTAGCCGGTGAGCAAGCGGATAAAGCTGCGATCGAAAGCGTCGCGGCTAGCAGCATGGAACCCCACTTTCGCATAACTAATTCACTCACTCCTTTATCAAAGAAAAACGCAAATGAATATTTCAAACAGCAGATCTATCAGAATACCTGAAGAGGCTGCTGCTATCGCTACTTAGCAGTGCCAACTTAACCGGAAAAGCCAATACAAATTGTTGCGACACAAGTAAAGTTACAGCACAAGGAAACAGAGATATCAAGAACAAGAAATTCCCGATCGCCAAACACTGACTTATTTACGTTCTCAACATTCTACTGGTTTGCGTTTTCGTTTTGTATCGAAGTACACCGCTTCTATGAATATGAAAGATAGGACGTGGAGAAAGGAAAAATTTTTACCTGGAAATTTTTCATTGATTTTGCCATCGGTCGGGGCAGACCCGTGGGTCTGCCCTCTAATCCAGGGCAACCACATAGGGATTGCCCCGACACCACGCCATCCATACAACAGAAAATGGGCGGACCCACGTCGTTGCCATCGGTAGGGGCAGACCCCCGTGTCTGCCCTCTAATCCAGGGCAACCACACAGGGATTGCCCCAACACCACACCATCCATCAACAGAAAATTTACAGGTGGAACTATTTCCAGTCAGGATCGAGGAGAGCTATTGCGTTCATGGATTTGTGGGCGCATGAGGATCTAAAGGCTGAGTAGACAAGGTTCAAGAATAAATGAAAGGATGCTTGAAAGATGTTAGCTCATTAAACATCCTGCACATCCACAAGACCCACAAACAGATAGTCCATCTCCTTGTAAAAGAGTGCGCTGGTTCTGATTGAGACTAGCCCTTTGATTGCCAGAGATCCCGCTATTGCTGGCTGTTGAGGCAGATGGGTTGCTTGATGCCGCCGCATAATTGACCGTATACCCGATGTCATCCAGGACGGAAATATCCAAAACAGTCGGCAGTTTTCGCTTTCCCCGGATCGCAAATGCTGACATCAAGGGTTCTCCAGATCCCGTGAATTCATAGCCATCAGAGAAATGTCCACTGTTGGATACAGGGATCGGCTTGCCCCCGTTGATCGTCTGGGCGTTCGCGCCTGCGAATCCAGTACTGCCGTAATATCTGCCATCACGCACAATGAGACTTTTGTAGACATTACTGGTGCCAAAACCTAGAATGTGCCCAACTTCGTGAACCGTTGTTGAGATTAAATCGGTGCGGTTCGATGGAATGTCGTTTGAGGTGTTGGGAGTCGTATCCACAAACCAGTTGGTGGAGCGATCGAAGGAAATTGACCCAATCCAAGGTTCAAAATCTGCGCCAGTAATCCGAGGTTCCAGGGAGCCTGCGGGTGCAGCTTCAGCTAACGTCGATGAAAAGAAGCTACCTCCTAATTCCCGTGAACCGACAAAA
>JAAUSF010000201.1 GCA_012033255.1 Cyanobacteria bacterium RU_5_0 | reverse complement strand
CTGAGCTGCTCGTCGATTGATGCGCTTGTCGAAGAACAAAATCGCTTGAATCACGCGATCGAACGATCGAATATCCAAACCAGATCGTGTTCACTGAGAAAGTAAAAATCTCCTAAAACGATCGGACGATGCTCCTTGGGAATTTTGTGATGGGAGATCTGAAACTGTAGTTTTTGGCTTCTTGATCATAAAGCCAACGCCAGCTACTCAACGAGGGTTCAAACTGCATACAACGCAGTTTTTTGAATGCGCCAATTACCGTTTTCTGGTTAGAAACCTGATAATATACCCTGGCAGGTTGGTAAGGTTCGCCTGTTCGGGTGGTAATTAGGGTTTTTTGCTCTGGATGAGCGGCTTCTGCACCGATAAAGATTGGAAGAGGCTTGTCCGGCATTTTATCTTTCCTGTATCACTGCAATAAATATATAGCTAAGTGCTGAGTTCTGAGGACTGAGTGCTGAGTCAGGATGGATTGACCGTTTGCCTTTCAGCCTTGGGCAATGTCCTAACCACGCTGGTTACTGCTATAACTAATATGAAAGAGGACTTTTAAAACATCTTCTTACAGCGATTTCCAGTAGGATGAGCAGTGCCCATCAGATCATAAAACGCTCCATTGATCAAGCCTTGTGGGCGATGCCCACCCTACGATTTGTAGTTTATTGATTTGAAAATTGCTGTAAGTTATGCTCCAATGAATCGCGTTACTGTTCAACCCTATGACTTAACTGCAATTAACAGTTCTCGATACACTTTTTTGAGATCATCAAGTTGATAATGGGCATTCAATCCGCTTGGATTTGGCAACACCCATACGATCGCCCCATACCATAATTCATTCTGCCGTCCGATGATTGCCTTCGGTTGATTAAACGCTTTACGATATGCGCCAATTCCTAATATGGCAAGAAATTTAGGGTGATAATGCTGAATTTTAGCGGCTAACGATCGCTGCCCTGCAATCAATTCTTCAGTCAATAGTTCGTCTGCACTTGCCGTCGCCCGATCGGCAATATTCGTCACTCCGTAACCCAGTTTCAACAGATCGTTATCCTCGAATGGGGTCAGCACTCGATCCGTAAAACCGGCCGCATTCAGCGATCGCCAAAACCGATTTCCTGGACGCGCAAAATGATGTTGAACAACCGCGCTGTACAAACTGGGATTGATGCCACAAAACAAAACCTGTAAATTAGGCGCGATGATATCCGGAACAGTTTGACCGATCGCCGCCTGGATTTCTGCTTTGGTAGGCTTGCGAGAAATGTTCACAGCATCTCCAGTGCAACAGGTTTTGAGGGCGGCGGAAAGGTTGCATCTAAGGCGGCTAAATCCTCCCTAGATAACTGTAGATCGAGGGCGGCCTGGTTTTGCTCTACATGGGCAATACGGCTAGCTTTGGGAATGACAATCACATTCTCCTGATGGAGTAACCACGCGATCGCAATCTGTGCGGGAGAACCATTGTGTTGTTTGGCGATCGATTGCAACGTGCGATTCCGCAAAAGCCGTCCTTGTTCGATCGGAGAGTACGCCATGATTGGCACATTGTGTTTGCGACACCAGGGCAATAACTCCCACTCAATGCCGCGTCGTGTCAGGTTATAAAGCACCTGATTTGTAGCGATCGCGGTTCCCCCTGCTGACACGCTTGCTTCTTCCATATCCGAGACATCGAAATTGCTAACTCCGTAATCGCGAATCTTACCAGATTGTTTGAGTGTCTGGAATGCTTCTAGCGTTTCCGCAAGGGGAACTGAACCTCGCCAATGCAGCAAGTAAAGATCTAGATGATCTGTTTTTAACCGTTGCAGACTGCGTTCACAGGCAGCCATCACACCGCGTCGAGTGGCATTGTGAGGATAGACCTTACTGACCAGGAAAACCGTTTCACGCCGATCGCCGATCGCTTCCGCAATCACCCGTTCAGCCCCACCTTCGCCATACATTTCTGCGGTGTCAATCAACGTCATACCAAGATCAAGTCCGTGGCGCAATGCAGCAATCTCAGCCTGACGTTGACTAGACTGTTCACCCATTCGCCAAGTGCCTAACCCTAGCAGGGGGATAGAGCGTCCGGAGGGTAATTGGATCGATCGCATCGGCAACCTCTGTGGCTCAACGAGGATATATAGCTAAGTGCTGAGTTCTGAGGACTGAGTGCGGAGTCAGGATGGATTGACCGTTTGCCTTTCAGCCTTGGGCAATGTCCTAACCCCGCTGGTTACTGCTATAGCAACACGGCACTCATTTAAAGGGAGCAACCTGATGGCTGCCCCCAAGACATCATCAACAGCCAATGGCGTTTAAGCACCGACGGCTTCTTTGGCGGCGTACATGACTTCCAGCGTGATTTCGGTTAGTCCGCGTTCACGAGCAAATTTCTCGGTGTTGCGCTTCACCTTACCACGCACGAAACCAGGGACTTTGTTGAGTTCTGTCTGAGCTTCTTTGTTCCAGTTGAGGTCAGAGTCAGCAGAAATACCCTTCGTGATCACTTCTTTGGTGTCATGTCCGCCAAAGATTTCTAGCAGGTGATCTTCCATGCCGAGCGTGAAGGAGTTATAAACCAGATCTGCGATCTGATTTGTCCCTTCATAACCCATGAAGGGTTTGTAGCCGATCGGGAAGTTTTGAATGTGAATCGGTGCGGCAATCACACCGCAAGGAATATTCAGACGCTTACCGACGTGGCGTTCCATTTGAGTCCCGAAGATGGCAGACGGCTCGACACGGGCGATCGCATCCCCAATTGCCCCATTGTCATCGCTGATAATCACCTCATCGCAGTATTCGCTCACCTGTTCTCTAAACCAATCCGCATCATATTTACAGTAGGTTCCTGCCCAGACGACGTGAATGCCCATTTCACGAGCAAGAACTTTGGTCATTGCGGCGGCGTGAGTGTTATCGCCAAACACCACAGCCTTTTTACCGGTCAAGTTTTGACAATCGATCGATCGCGAGAACCAAGCCGCCTGCGAAACATACAAGGTTTGTTCTTCAATGTATTTCTCGTAATCGACTGTTGCACCTTGTTCGTTCAGCACCTTTTGAATGGATCGAAGACAACGCGCTGTTTCTACCACACCCATCGGCGTGATCTCTACACAGGGTACTCCGAATTCTTCCTTGAGATAATGGGCTGTCATCAAGCCCAGTTCACGGTAGGGCACGAGGTTGAACCAGGCGCGAGGTAAGTTTTTCAGTTCATGAACGCTTGCCCCTTCTGGAATAACCGCATTCAGTTCGATGCCCAGATCCGTCATCAACCGCTTCAGTTCGGTGCAATCATGCTGATTGTGGAAGCCGAGCGTTGAAATCCCGATGATATTGACAGAAGGCTTTTCAGTCTTCCCGTGGGGCAGTTCGCCTTTCTTACGGGCTTTCTCAATGTAGTACTGAACAATTTGATGCAACGTGCGATCGGCTGCTTGCAATTCATTCACCCGATAGTGGTTGACATCTGCCAGCATCACATCGCCTTTCGCTTCCAGTTGTGCCCGCTCGACAAAGTTCTGCAAATCTTCTTGCAGGATACTAGAAGTACAAGTCGGAGTCAGGACAATCAAGTCAGGATGCTCTTCTTTGTCCTTGCGCGTGATGTTATCTACCACTTTCTCCTGGGAGCCGCGTGCCAGAACATTGCGATCGACAATACTAGCCGTGACAGGCGTGAAATCCCGCTCTCGCTCTAGCATCGATCGCATGACGTTAAAATAATCATCCCCCAAAGGAGCGTGCATGATGGCATGGACGTTTTTAAAGGAACTGGCGACACGAAGGGTGCCAATGTGCGCGGGTCCGGCATACATCCAGTAAGCCAATTTCATAACGTGAGATCTCCATTTGTGATGTGCGTCTGCCCAAGGAGGCTTTAGTAGGCTAAGGTCTTGAATTAGAGGGTTTAAAGGCTGTTTCTGATTGTCTCAAAGATGGGGATTGTAGGGGAGTGGGGAGTGAGGAGTGAAAAGAGCAGGGGCGATCGTTCAAAGCCTTATTTGACAGTTGATACATCGCTTCCAACGAATCCTTTGCTCTGGGTTAGTCGAAATCATTCTTAATGATTTAGAGTTCACTCTACTTCCTCCAGTTGGTTTTCGTCTAAGCCGTGATCGTAATCGACAAATTCCTGGACACTGGCACGATATTCACGCAAGGTTTCGTCTACCCAACCGCGATCGTGACTATCCGCGTAGAGATGCACTAACGGTTCACCTGCATCGGGCAACACGAGAATCCAGCTATCGTGGCTGTGGTTGAAGATCTTGACGCCATCCGTGAGATCGAGGCTTTCAGGAGGGTGCGTTTCTACCAAATGACGCATTAAGGCACCTTTGACTGCCCACGGACAGCGAACGGTGATTGTGCGGTGGGAAACTCGCGGCAGTTCAGCCCGGATATGTCCGAGCGTTCGGGGAGATGTATTGAAGTGATCATGCTGTTGCAACGACAGCATTTCAATCAATTTAGCGATGCAGAACATCGCATCAAACCCTGGATGCAGTTGAGGGAAAATGAAACCCATCTCACCACTGCCGCCCAAAACCACGTTGGCGTTCGTATGGCAGGCTTCCATGAGTGCCGTTGGGTTTGCTTTGGTGCGAATGACTTTGCCATCATGGCGACGGGCAATTTGTTCAACGGCGCTAGACGCATTCACAGGCACGACAACAGTGCCTCTAGGACGATCGGTGAGAATCATATGTACCATCAGTGCGGTCAGCATTTCGCCTCGAATCGTGCTGCCAGATTCATCCACTAGGATCAGTTGTTCGCCGTTTGCTGAAACCTGCATCCCCAAGTTCGCTTTCAACGCTTCGACGACGTGCCCCAGTTGATTGAGCAGAACTTCGCGATCGGCAATTGTGGGTACTAAGTGACTCAGGCTGGCATTCAGCACGACCGCATCGCAGCCAAACTTCCCCAAGAGTTGCGGCAAAATTGCACCTGACACCGCATACACATAATCAAGCACGACTTTTGAATTGCTATTGCGAATCGCTTCACTGTTGAGCAATCGCTCGAAACTAGCACTGTAAATATCAGCCGCTTGGTTCACGTAAACGACATTGCCAATTTCTTGAATCTGCGCTCGGCGAAAGTCTTCTTTGAAATAGGCTCCTTCAATCTTCTTTTCTCGCCCTTTAGACAAATTAATTCCTTTTTGATCAAAAAATTCAATCAAAATATGGTCGCCCCGTTCTGGGTGAACCCGAACATGCACCCCGCCAACCACAGCCAGTTTGGGTGCAACAGTGCGAGAAACCGGGATAGAAGTTGCTTCCAAATGCTGAACACTGATGCCCACCGACATTAATCCGGCGATCAGAGAGCGAGTCACCATGCGGGAGATCGATCGCTGATCGCGAGAAACCGTCACTTGAGAACTGGGTTTGAGCGTCGAGCCAAAGGCGGCTCCCAAGCGAACTGCAAACTCTGGTGTGATATCCACGTTTGCTAGTCCAGAAACCCCTCGCAGCCCGAACAGGTTGCGGTGTGCAGCGTGTCCCCAAATTAAATTCATGTTGAGGATGGCACCGGGTTCAATTTTTTTGCTGGGCCAGATGCGGACATTGGGGTTCACTGAGGCTTCTTCGCCAACCGTAGATAGGGAGCCGACGATCGCCCCTTCTAGCACACTTGCCCGCCGATCGACCCGTGTTCCTCGTGCCGCAACACAGGCTCTCAGGTGTGCCTCTTCGCCGATGATTACACCATTCCAGATAATCGGACGCTTCAAATCGGCATCTGCTCCAACCAAAACATTATCGCCAATCACAGTACCAGATGTAAGCTGCGCCCTTGCTCCGATGCGACAGTTATGCCCGATTAGAGTTGGAGTTTCGATATGGGCAGTTGGGTCAATATAGGTGTTTTGTCCAACCCAAAGACCGGGCGATCGTTCTGTGTAATCAAACTCTAGTTTTACTCGCTGATATAATGCGGCATACTGAGCTTCCCGGTATGCATCCAAATGACCCACATCGCACCAGTAGCCATCGGCAACAAATCCATACATGGGTTCCCCTTTTTCTAGCATAAGCGGGAACAGATCTTTGGAGAAATCAGTTTCTTGATTAAACGGTAAGTATTCCAATACTTCGGGTTCCAGGATATAGATGCCCGTGTTGACTGTATCAGAGAAAATTTCGCTACTGGAGGGCTTTTCCAAAAATCGCTTGATTCGCTGATGATCGTCGATGATGACAACACCAAACTCGATCGGGTTAGGAACATTCGTGAGAACGATCGTTGCCTTTGATTGTCGCTCCTTGTGAAACCGAACTACCGCACTCAAATCAATATCGGTGATGCTGTCGCCACTGATCACCAAAAATGTATCATCTAACAGTTCTGCCACATTTTTGACGCAGCCTGCGGTTCCGAGTGGTTGATCTTCCTCAACGGCATAAGTCATTTGCACCCCAAAATCACTACCATCCTGGAAATAATCCCGCATGATATCGGGAAGATAATGTAGCGTTGCAATCACTTCTGTGATCCGATGTCGCCGAAGCAAATTGATGATGTGTTGGGCGATCGGACGGTTTAAAATCGGAACCATTGGCTTCGGCAAGTCGCAGGTCAACGGTCTTAGTCGTGTCCCTGATCCACCCGCCATCAATACTGCTCTCATATCTCCTCCTTGCGCTCAGCCATCATCAATACATTCAACGATTATTTCAATTCGACTTGCCCAATTACATCCCCACCTATGTCCAGTCTCCTATAAAGCTGAATTCTAAAGTTATCTTCCTTGAGGGATAACTCTGATAAAGAAACGTTGATAAATGTTAAGCAGAGCGAATTGAATGCATCTATTCATCTCCTTACAGATACTTATTCTGACTTGTAGCAAGAGTTCCGTTGGCTACTCTACACTTGAAGAAAAGCTTTAACTTCCGAGCAACTGAGATAGTTTCGGAAACGTCTGTCTTCGCTCTGTAGTTATTCGCTTCCGGATAATGCTTCAGATACTCGGATTTAAACGTGTCCAGGAGGTTCAAATGATCAAACTGCTTATTGTTGTAGCAGCCGTGGTTTATGTGTATGGGGTTTATAAGTTCTTGACTGGGTTTGACCGCACTAACTTTACCAGTGGACGGCTGCCCCTGGCACTACTGTGGCCCGTTTTTCTGATTGCTAACAAATCCTATCGTCAGAACTTTAGTCGAGTACTGAAGGGTTAGGAATATTTGCAACGGGTTTTGTAGCAGATGTAGCGGAGTCATTGGTAATGACCGTTACATCTGTTTCGTATCTTTATCGGCATCGACAGAGAGGTTGGTTAGGAATGGCTAAAAATCGCAGTCAAAGTTCTCATGACAACAGCCTTTCAGGCTTTTTAGGCAGTTCTCCACATCCAACTTGGCAATCTCAACTGGATGCGGTGGCATCGCGATTTAACCAGGAATACCGTCGAGAACCCTTTGAACTTCCGGCTGAAGTAGAAGCGATGCCCATCTTTCAAGAGTGGGTATCTGGACTCCTGACTAGTCAAATCACCTCTCCTTTTTGGGAAATAGCTAAGCCCAAGAAACAGCAAAAATGTCTTGATTTAGGTTGTGGCGTGAGTTTCTTAATCTACCCGTGGAGCGATTGGGATGCTGTTTTTTATGGACAGGATATCAGCATTGTGGCGCGAGATTTGCTCAACGCACGCGGGTCACAGTTAAATTCCAAGCTGTTTAAGGGAGTACAACTAGGTGGGGCACATGACCTGAACTATGAGTTAGCCCAGTTTGACCTAGTGATTGCTACTGGCTTTAGCTGCTACTATCCGATCGCCTACTGGAGTGATGTTCTCGCTGCTGTCAAGCGAGTTTTGAAGCCCGATGGTTATTTCGTGTTTGATGCGATCGACCCGAATACCCCGATCGCCGAAAACTGGGCAATTTTAGAAACCTATCTGGGAGCTGAAGTCTTCTTAGAGCCACTAGAAAATTGGAAGAAAGCCGTTCAAGCCGCAGGGGGGCGCATCATTAAAACGCTGCCGGGTGAACTCTTTCAGCTTTATAAAGTAGGGTTATGACCGTCTGGTTAATCGGGGGCACCCAAGAAAGTGCAGAGTTAGCAAGAGCGATCGCTAGAGCCGATCTCCCTTGTATCGTAACCGTCACAACCGAATCTGCCCGTTTGCTCTACCCCAGATTAATCCCCCGCTTACAAGTCTGGGTTGGGCGGCTATCGGCTGAAAAACTAGAAAATTTTCTTCATACTCGTAATATTCGCTGCATTCTAGATGCCTCTCATCCTTTTGCAGTAGAAGTCTCGCAGATGGCAGTCTTAGCCGCGATCGAGTTCCAAGTTCCCTACCTCCGCTACGAGCGCCCAACCCTGAAACAGTCGTCAGGGCTTGAAATTCTGAATTCAGAATTCCCCCATCCTCCCATCCCCCCATCCCCCCATCCCC
>JAAUSF010000200.1 GCA_012033255.1 Cyanobacteria bacterium RU_5_0 | reverse complement strand
GGGCAACAGGGGTTCAGTAATTGCCCATTCTTCATCGGTGAGGTCGCTAGAATATGTCATCAGAATAGATTAGAGGGATGTCAGTGCCTTGACCTACCATTATAAAGATCTCAAATGGGTTCTATAGGAAATTAGCAAGGCAATCGGGACAAAATACAACAACGTCATCCAAATTAATGGAGGCAATAATGTTGCATACAGCCCGACTTGCGGACGATGACGGCGTTTAGTTTCAAATCGAGAAAGCGAAGTATTCACATTTGCCATTAACTTCGGATTTCGTTCCAAAGTTGTACCCACTTATCGTAATTCTTGACGCTTTGCCACATTTTAATTTGAGAGTGCAACGACAGATCATCCATGAATAATTCATGGGCACGTTCTTTGCCGATCGCCGTTGCTCCCAACTCGGTTGCCCCTGAATATCCTGTCACATCCATAATGCCTTTTTGACCATTACCGCTTAGCGTGAAGTCAATCCACTGATAAGCAGTATCCGCATTGCGCGAGTTTTTAGAAATCATCCACGAATCTGTCCATCCGGTAAGTTTACCTCTAGGACTCACAGAATCGATCGGGAATCCAGCTTCACTCAGTTGTGTGTAAGTGAGGGGCCATGCGTGGGCAAGAACCACTTCTCCGGATTGAAATAAGTTTGCCAACTCTCCTGCCGTTGTCCAAAACTTGCGAATGTTAGGGCGCAATTGCAGCAGTTTATCTTTGACTTCTGCAAGATCAGCATCCGTTAAGTTGTAAGGCTCACTTTTGCCGAGCCAAAGCGCAACATCTGCGATCGTCATTGGGTTATCCGGAATCGAAATCTTCCCAGAATAGGCTGGATCAAACAATACATCCCAAGACGTGGGAGCCGATTTAACTTGGTTGCTATTGTAAACCAAAACATTAGGCCCCCAAGCGAACGTTACACCATAAGGTCTACCGTCAAATGTATTCCATTTACCGTTTTGAAAGGGTGCAAAAACAGACTCATAATTTTGTAATTTATCTGGATCGATCGCCCTGACTAATCCAGCTTTATACAGTCGTTCAGTGATGTCGCCTGACGCCGAGATCATATCGTAGGTTCGTCCGCCACCCGTGCGAAATTTAGCAAACATTTCGTCACTGGAACCGGCATAAGTTGCTTTGACTGTGCATCCTGTTTGCTCTTCAAACTCTTTTGTGAATGAGGAATCCGTGTAACCCTCCCAGACGATCGCAGTTAGCATACATCCCGCCGCTTGAGCAGGCTGAACTGGCAGAAAAACAGATGTGAAACCGAGTAAACCAATCAAAAATGCAGTAATAAATTGATTTAGCATTTGAATGTCATCCTTATCTTGAATAAACTCAACCAGCCATTGACAGCGTAAGGAATAGCGTGAAGTGTTCGTTGTGTTTCAAAGCACAGATGAAACGCTGTGCTGAACAAAATTCCAGTCTAGCGTTCCTAATTTGGATTCCAGAATGCTATCAACATTCTGTGATATAGCTAAGTGCTGAGTTCTGAGGACTGAGGACTGAGTTCTGAGGACTGAGTCAGGATTGATTGACCGTTTGCCTTTCAGCCTTTGGCAATGTCCTAACCACGCTGGCTACTGCTATGAATGACAATTTATTTCAAAACTGGTTTGGGTAGACTCGGATTTACCAGGAAGCAAAAGTCAAAACCGATCGGGCAGACCTCTAAGCCTGCCCTGTCAGAGCCAATATTTTACTGAATGACCGTTTTGGAAACAATGCGAGTTTTCTTGCGATCGGCTTCTGATAGTTCTTCACCGGCTTGTAGTCGCGTGGCGTTATTCTGAAGCACCGTGGCGGCTCCATGATCGCCCATTTGCAACGCTGTTTTCGCGGCTGACTGAAGCATTGTCGCGGCTCCAGCCCGATCGCCCTGCTGCAACTTCGTTTCGGCAATTTGAGTTTGCCGATATTTTGCCAGTGCCAGAACATGTTGCTGGACGTGAGGACTAGGAGCAGGCTGAAAGATTCGCAGCACAGTCGCTTCGACAGGAATCCGTTCTGACAGCAAATCTTCGTGACCCATGATTGGATTGTCATAGCGAACTTGCGCTTGGGCGATCGTTTGCACTCCCTCTGGTAATTGACCGATATACAGATTCGCCAACACAACTCTGGGTGAGTCTACCATCAGATCGCCCAGACGAATGATGTATTGATCGCCTTCATGCATAACAGGAAGCTCGATCGTATCGGGAAGCACCTGCGCTACAGGTTTCAGTTCTGCCAGTCGGATCTTAGGCACTAAAGTTAACATCAGATAAGCGTTTGTCAAGCCAACGGATTGAACTCGGTTGAATAGACGACCAAATTCGCTCACTGCGGCTTCCGGTCGTTGAATGTAGGACAAGGTACCGCCCCCCGCATCGGCAATTTTCTCTAGCACATCCTGATTCCAGTTGTCGCCAAAACCAAGGGTGTTGAGGGTGATCCCATAGTTGGCGGCGAGTTGTGCCAGCTTTAAACAACGATCGTTATCACCATGCTCATTTTCACCATCCGTGAGCAAAAATGCCTGAGAGATCGTGTCTTTTTTGCCTTTCGCCAATTCCTCGATCGCCAGGCGCATTCCTTCATCGATCGCTGTCCCCCCGCTGGGTTGCAGCTTGTTAATCTCAGCTTTGATTCCAGCCGGACTATCGACCATTTGATTGGGGACAAGCACCTTGGCTTTGTGATCAAAGACAACGATGGAGAGGCGATCGCCCGGAGATAGGCTATCCACAATTCGATGGGCTGCCTGCTTCACTGTCTCCAAGGGTCGCCCTTTCATAGAACCACTGTGATCCAAAATCAGGCAAAGATTGAGGGGAGCAGTTCGCCCATTCGCATCGGGAATAGCCGCTAGTGAGATTGCCAGTTGTCTCTGGCTGCTAGATTGGGTGGCATCAAGGTTGGCATCATTTAGCTCAATGTGCAGACCGACTCTCATGACAACAAAGCTCCTGGATATAGTGAGAGGCTACATTTACATGGGTAACTTCAATAACTTCACCCTGTGATTCTGAATTTTGAATGGTTCGGATTTCACGAATGTAATTACTCTTATTGAACCCAAATTGATCCAAGAGCAATCTCCTGCTGTTTGCTAGTTTTTAGCCAGTTGAGCCATGACTCCTACCGAAGACCCGTTCCAGACCGACTACCCTACCCACGCCCGATGCTCTTAGGATCACGTTACTATGTAAAAATGATGCCATCCTTTTAGGCAACTGTACGCTATGGATTCACCGCTTAAGGCTGTTCAATCAACCTATTACTATGGCGATTCTTACTATCGCACTCCTCCACCTGATCTTCCTTCATTGCTTTTGAAAGAGCGAATTGTTTATTTGGGATTGCCGCTCATTTCGGATGATGACTGGAAGCGGAGAAATAACCTTGATGTGACAAAGCTAATCATCGCTCAGTTGCTTTACTTGCAGTTTGACGATCCAGAAAAGCCGATTTTCTTCTACATCAACTCCACGGGCACTTCTTGGTATACCGGAGATGCGATCGGGCAAGAAACCGAAGCCTTCGCGATCTGCGACACGATCAATTACATCAAACCGCCTGTTCATACGATTTGCATTGGTCAGGCAATGGGGACGGCAGCCATGATTTTATCTGCCGGAGCAAAAGGCTTCCGCGCTAGCCTGCCCCACGCCACGATCGTTCTCAACCAACCCCGGACAGGCTTTGGTCGCAGTCAGGCAACGGATATCCAGATTCGCGCTAAGGAAATTTTGGCAAACAAAGCGACGACGCTAGAAATTTTCTCCAAGAATACGGGTCAGCCAATCGAGAAAATTACTAGGGACACCGATCGCATGCTCTATATGACTCCTCAAGTTGCCAAGGAATATGGGTTGATCGATCGCGTTTTGGAAAGCACGAAGGATCTACCGAAGCCGATTCCTGCTCCACTGACTTAAATATTGCTGGTTGACTCAGTTGTTATTCATATTTCATCACGATGAGTGAGATACTTCGGGTTCCATACAACGTTCCTGGTAGTCCTTATTGGCAGTGGGTCAACATTTACACCCGCCTGAGCCAGGATCGCATCATTTTTCTGAACCAGCCGATCACCGATACACTGGCAAATTTTATTGTCTCCGAGTTGCTTTATCTGGACTCCGAAGATCAGACTAAGCCGATTTACCTCTATATCAATTCGTTCGGTGATCCGGTTTCGATAGGCATGGCACACATCACGGCTGGCTTAGTCTCCATCACTGCCGGTCTGGCAATCTATGACACGATTCAACATGTCAGGTCAGAGATTGTTACCATTTGTCTCGGTCAGGCGATGGGAATGGCAACGCTGCTACTGTCATCGGGCGCAAAGGGTAAACGGATCAGTTTGCCCCATGCCAAGATTTCCCTGAGCCATCCTCGCACGGGTACCCAAGGTCAAGCCACGGATATTCAGATTAACGCCAAAGAAGTTTTGAGCAAGAAGCAGCTTTTCCTGGAAATTTTGGCACAGAATACGGGTCAACCGATCGAGAAAATTACCAAAGACAGCGATCGCAAGGTCTACTTGACTCCCCAAGAGGCGCAAGATTATGGCTTGATCGATCGCGTTTTAGAAAGCTCTAAGAGTCTTCCTCAACCCGCATCAGTATTAACTTAATCATTTTTACACCCTCCATCTCCCTGAAATAACTATGCCTATTGGTGTTCCAAGTGTTCCATACCGCCTTCCCGGTAGTCCCTATGAGCAGTGGATTGGTATCTACGAGCGTCTGCTGCGGGAGCGAATTATCTTTCTAGCAGAAGAAGTGGATGATGTGATTGCGAATGCGATCGTCGCTTATATGCTTTATCTAGACTCTGACGATGCCACTAAGCCTATTTACCTTTACATCAACTCTCCGGGTGGCTCCGTTACAGCTGGCTTGGCGATCTACGACACAATGCAATACATCAAGTCAGAAGTTGTCACAATCTGTGTTGGGTTAGCGGCATCAATGGGGGCATTTCTGCTGGCTGCCGGAACCAAAGGTAAGCGTTTGGCGCTTCCCCATGCCCGGATTATGATTCACCAAGTCATGGGCGGTGCCAGAGGACAAGCCTCCGATATTGAAATTGAAGCCAAAGAAACGATCCGGATGCGGCGTCAACTTGATGAGATGCTGGCTTACCACACCAACAAGCCCCTCGAACGAGTCACGAAAGATACCGATCGCGACTTCTTCATGTCGGCACTGGAAGCGAAAGAGTACGGTTTGATCGATCAGGTAATTACAGAACCCGCTTAAAGGAGTTTTTAGGTGTTGAGTGTTGAGTTTTAAGTAAGGTGGGCAATGCCCACCCTACACAATGAGTTTTTGGATAGGCTCTTAACTCAAAACTTAAAACTCGTTAACCCTATTCATTTGGCGTTGCTAGTGGCAGAATTTTGGATAATTCTGCCATTATTCATATCAATGGAGCTTGCCGATTGCTATCGACTCCTGGGACTAAGGACAGGAGCTTCGTATGAGGATATCAAAGCCTCGTATCGTCGTTTGGCACGGCGATATCATCCTGATGCCAATCCGAGTAATCAGCAGCAAGCGAAGGAAAAATTTATTCAGTTGACAGAGGCATATCGACGGCTGATTAGCGTGGTGCAGCCCATCAGGCACCCGCTTCAAGAACCTAAGACCGATCGCCCGATCGAACCGAAAGGATCACCTTCCCCTCCTCCCCACATCAAGGTCAAATCCTCGCCATCGATTCAAACCACTCCTGATTTATCGCCTACTGACTGCAAGCTGAAGCTCAGTTCCTATGAACAGTTGCAGCAGCTATTGCGAGAACAACGGTTTCCGAGGGCGATCGCGCTAGTCGAGGGTTTGGCCCAGCGTTTGCCTAATGACATTGAGGTGCGACAGTGGCAGGCAATTACCTATCAACGGTTCGGTCGTTATTTGATTGGGGTGAACCAATCTGACAAAGCCAAACTTTATCTGAAAAAAGCTCTGCGAACTGATCCCCACAACAAATCACTTTGGTATGAGATCGATCGCGATTTTCGCCGGATTGAACCAGACATTCTTTAGATTTTTGGGTTAGATTTTTGGGTTGCATAGTTTCCTTTCAGATTGCACGGGAACTCAATCCATCGTCTATAGTCATACAGTGTCACCGCACCTTATCGCGGAGGAGCTTTGAGCCGTGACTGCCATTTGGAAAAAGAAACCTGCCCTGCTGCTGACTGTGGGAACTGCGATCGGCTTAATTGCTGGAGGCGCAACCGCTTGGTGGATTATCCAGCAACGCACCCCAATCACCGGACTTCCTGCCGGAGCCAACGTTCTTCCTCAAGACACTGCCATTAGTTTTTCCGTTTCGACCGATGCAGGGCAATGGCGACAACTGCGGCAGTATGGCACTCCCCAGACACAAGCCTCGTTCGATCAAACATTGGTGACATGGCGCGATCGTCTCTTCACTGAGAATGGCTTCAGCTACTCTCAAGACATTCAACCGTGGGTCGGTGACGAGATCACGGTGGCATTCTTGAATCCGCCAGATCCTTCTGAGGAGCAATCGGATGCTCAAATTCAGCCCTATCAACTCCCCAATCAAGCCGAAGTCGAGCGGACTGCTGTCACCGTGTTGCCGATCGCCAATCCTGATCGAGCGCAGCAGTTTTGGGCAGATCCTACTGTCACTGAGTCGCAACAGTGGGCAGACCGCGACTATAAAGGGGTGAAGATTCGCGAAGTCCACGGGCAAACCGAATTAGACTACGCCGCCGCGATGTTGGACGATCGCTTTGTTGTCGTATCCGGGGATGCGAAGGCGATCGAGCGGGTGATTGATACGTTTAAGGGTGACTCTTCTGTCGCGCAGGTTTCTGGGTATGGTCAGGCATTCAAACAACTGGAAGAAGCGGAGGAAATCCCCTTCATGCGGCTGTATGTCAATGTGCCCGAAGCCACTGAATTTACGGTAACGAATGCCAGTCAACCGCTTCCTCCCCATGTCCTGATGCTGCTGCAAAATAATCAAGGCTTAGCCAGTGTCATGACGCTAGAGTCGCAGGGCATTCGGTTTCAAGGACTGTCCTGGATTGCTTCTGATAGCCAGGTTCGCCTCAACGTCGAGAACAGCGCCGATCGCGCTCCTTCGCTGCTGCCTTCTGATACGGTGATGATGGCCTCCGGCGGCAATTTCAAAGAATTTTGGGAAAACTATAGCCAACCGACTGAGTCGCAAGCGACCCCCTCTCCTCAAACCCCTCCTAGGGGCGGTTTTCTCAATCCCGACCTGATTCGGCAAGCCTTCAATAACTTTACAGGCTTAGATCTCGACAAAGACTTGATCGCCTGGATGGATGGCGAGTTTACGATCGGCTTGCTCTCCTCTCCTCCGTCTGCAAACGCTACTCAATCCACCGCAGGGGTTGTGATCATGGTGCAGACGAACGATCGCCGTGCCGCCGACGAAGGGCTTAAAAATCTAGATGATGCGCTCAACCAGCGAGGTTGGCAAATTCAAGAGACTAAGCTCAACGATCAATCAGTGGTCAACTGGGTTTCTCCCTTCGCGGCTCTGACCATTACCCGTGGCTGGCTAGACGGCAACATTGCATTTTTGGCGATTGGACCGAATGTAGCTAACGCGGTCTTTCCTACGCCTGTTCAACCCCTGATTGATAACGAGACGTTTAGACAGGCAATTTCCCCTGATCTCGCTCCCAACAATGGGCACTTTTTTATCAGCGTCGATCGCCTTGCCAATCCCGAAACCAACCTGCCTCTTCCCAATCTGCCGCAAAATAACCGCGATGCATTGAACGCGATTCGAGCGATCGGTGTTACGACTGCCATTCAAGACAACCGTACCACTCGTTATGATGTTCATGTCTTGTTGCGGCGATCGGATAAAGCTCCGGAGGCGTTACCTGTTCCAGGTGAACCTGTCAAGCCTGCTGCTAGCCCCGAAGCTACCCCTTCTCCCAGTTCTCCTGAAGCCCCACCAGAGGTATCCCCTTGACTAAGCCAAAGCAACCCCGCAGGGATTGCCTCCATACCATGCCATGCATCAACAGAAAATTTACAGGTGGATTAAATTTAACTCGAATGGCTCAGTCTTCAAGCTCAAATTCCACCTGATCGTAGAGATCATCAAAGGAAATTTCAAATGGATATAGTTGATAGAATTAGCTTCTCATCTTCAAGCTCATATTTAGCAAAAGACCAGCGTTTATCTGCTGTTTTCACCGAAAAACGAGCGGAAGCCCCCGTTTTCAAACGTGGGGAGGTAAGCGGTTGCAAGCTAAAGCCCGCCTTGAACTATCTTGAACCGTCTTCCAGCTTCCGGGGAAGCCGCTTGATGGAGTCTCGTAATACTTCCGCAGGTGACACCTGCTTAGATGCTGCATAGTCTTTAAGCCTTTGAAATTCTTCATCTGAAAGCCTTAG
>JAAUSF010000048.1 GCA_012033255.1 Cyanobacteria bacterium RU_5_0 | reverse complement strand
GTTAACTGTGTTTTTCATTCCCACGTTGGAGCGAGGATTTGCTCAATTGATTGAGCGAATGCAGCCGTTTTACTGTCCAGTCATTCATGATTTACTCCTGCGTCGTCTCTTATTTAACTCTGCTTAAATGATGGAAGAGGGCTATGCCGACCCGGTCGGAGTATGGACGATCGGTTACGGTTCGATATATCACTTAGATGACAATAGACCTGTGCGAAGAGGCGATATTATCACTAGAAACACTGCTGAGCTTTGGTTAAATCAAGAGATTAATGAGAAAGCCGCAGCAGTCAACAACCTATCTAAAGTTCCGCTGACTCAGGGCATGTTTGATGCCCTCGTTTCATTTACTTTCAATTTCGGCGATGGAGCGTTAAAGCAATCAACACTCCTGCGTAAGCTTAATGGGAAAGACTACGAAGGCGCAGCCCGTGAGTTCGATCGCTGGATTCACGGCGGTGGCAAAGTTCTACCCGGATTGGTCATTCGTCGCAATCGAGAAGAAGCTCTGTTCCGACGAGATGGGTTCCCTGGCGATGATGTCGAAATCCCTTGGACTGGTTCTGTAGAACTTGTAGAAAATCCATACCAACCGCCACAACTACCGCTAAAGATTCAACGCACTCTGAAGGAAGGCTCTGTCGGTGAAGATTGTTATATCCTCAATTGCAGTTTGGCGAGGCTTGGATATCTCAAAACAGGTGGTAAGCAGCCGAATAGCTATACAACAGTCACCAAAGGAGCTGTAGAGTGGCTCCAAGGTGATTCTGACCTTGCAGTTGACGGAAAGTTTGGTTCTAAAACCAAAGCCGCTCTTTCAGCAGCGATCGCCAAAGCTGACAAGCCCTTACCTGACCCGGTAACAGACAAGGTTTATTGCCGTCTGACTCGCACCCGCAGAGTGAATGCAAGTGGACTAGAGTTACTGTCGCTGGATTTTGTGAGTCCCAAAGGAAATGTCGTAGACTCAATCAGCGTTGTCTCAGGTGCACCTGGAGCACAAAACTTCAGACTCCTTGCAGATGGTATTCCAGGTAGCTTGGAGCCAATTCCTCAATCACGCTATTACATCGCTGACATCGATTGGGCAGGTGCAAAAGATGATTATGGCGTTGCTCATTCTCATGACAGTAACGGTATTGGTCCAGTCTTCGTTGACCTGATCAGAACTCTACCAATCAGGGACAGAGAACGAGATAGAAAAGGTGGACGTGATGCTTTCGGTTTTCATGCTGATTGGAACTTCATTACAGAGGGGCATTCACCGGGTAGTGCAGGCTGTGTTTGTCCAACCTCAATGAAAGATTTGCAGGAATTAGTACGGCTGTTGCGTCTCTATGATCCGCGTGACCTGTTTGTAGACTGGGGGTTACTGTAACGATCTGGTAGCTGCGATCGCTCCCCATCCCAGACTAAGCGATCGTACTCAACCCCTCTTCCAACGAACATTTGAACAGGAATTTCAACAATGGATGAATTGATCAAACTAATTCTGATGCACAAAGGCAAATCAACTGATTACCGCATCGTTATCAAAGGCGTGCAAGTCATGCCGATCGGTGTCGAGTTAGAGATAACGCACTTGCCCAGCAGCGACCATGCCATGCTAATTGTTCCATAGTTCAATTGGCAGCAAGAAAAGCACTGATTGAGTCAGGTTTTAGAAATAATTTCTTAAATCAGATGTTGCAACTGCCTTTCATTTCGTTGTTCTCCCCAACTTATATTTGAAAGGAGCCAATCATGGTACAAGAATCACAACAACACTCGGTCATGTCTTCCGCGTCAGGTCAGCACCCAAATCGATGGTGGCAATGGGTAATTATGTATCCTGCGCTTTTTCTATCACTTGTAGGCAACATTCCACATATCCCTAACCTTGTAACAGCTTTTCAGCAGGGTGTACCCCCTAATATTGCTCAGGAAATGAGAGAGCAAGCTCAACTGTGGGAAAAGAATATGAAATGCCTTGGGCAACAACGCTCCGTCGCTGAAAGTCAAGCTGATGAATTAGCAATTAGTGTGACCCTTTGCCCTACCGGAGATATGTTAGTTAGCATTGACGATGCTGATCCTCAAAATATCAAGAGTGTGAAGCTCATTCGTCACTGGGTAGAATTCAATGCTCAATCGGAGAATCCCTTTTCTAACATTTTGATCCCTAGTGCGATCGCGGCTACACTTGATAACCCTCCTCAATCTGACTATCCGTTGAACACCTCAACGGAACTGGCACAAGTCACTGTCGTCTGCCAAAAGAGCTTAGGCGAAGGACGAATTCTACGCAGACTAAGGCATGAGGATGGAAGCTGTTTTGATGAGGTCGTCAATACCTTCACAGGTGAGGTAATTAGCCAAACAGCGGCTCCTCAATGTAGCGCCGACTGCTCAGGAGGATAATTGCTTTGAAGACAATCATTTACCTTGCGGCAGCGCAGGAACACTTGATCTGAGTTCAATTTTTGTCCCTTTTCTTGGTCAAGTTACATGCCTAAAATCACGGTTGGCGATCTGGATATCAACTACAACATTCAAGGTCAGGGCGATCCACTGTTAATGATTATGGGTCTGAGCTTCAGCCTGTTGGATTGGGGTACAAAACTCCCTGACCTACTCTCGCGGCATTACAAAGTGATTCTGTTTGATAATCGGGATGCAGGAGAAACCAGTCGATCGCCCCACCCCTACACCATTGCTCAAATGGCAGACGATGCCGCAGTTTTACTTGATGCATTGGGTGAGTCCAGAGCTAGTGTATTTGGTGTCAGCATGGGTGGCATGATTGCTCAACATTTTGCTCTCAATCATGCTGACAAACTGAATAAGCTGATTCTCGGCTGCACAATGGCTGGAGGAAGCTGTAGTCAATTAGGAGCGTTCAGCAACTTATTCAACGGCAATGTTTTGGAGTTACTCTTCACACCAGGGTTTATCCAGCAGCATCAAACCGATTTAAAAGAGTTCTTTCAAACGACTACGCCGCTTCACAGCAAAGGAGATGCTTTAGCGCGCCAGTTCTATGCGATGAGCAATCACGATACCTGCGATCGGTTGGGGAAAATCACAGCCCCTACGCTGGTGATGACTGGGGATAGCGATCGTGTCATTCCTCCACAAAACAGCGATATTTTGACCCAAAAAATCTCTGGTGCTAAACAAGAAATCATCCAAGATGCCGCTCATGCTTTCTGTTTCAGTCACCCCGATTCCACAGCAACAGCCATCCTCAACTTTTTGGAGCATTAATCATGTCAGATGAAGAAGATCTGGTTTTGAAAATATTTCAGGAATATGCGATCGCTTTTCAAGCCCTTAACCCTGCAAAAATTCTTCCCTTTTATCACTTCCCAGCCATGCTGATTTCACCTGAAAAAGTGGCAGTGATTGGAAACCCAATTATCGGTTACTTTGGCTTCAAAAAGGTGATGAAAGAGCTAAAGCAGCGTTGTTTTAGTAGAAGTGAAACTAAGTCGCTGAAGGTTCAGCAACTTAGCGAGAATTTGGCGATCGTCACTGGACTCGTAATTCGTTACAAAAAGTGCCCCAAAGAAGAGCAAGAAACAGTTCTGGAGTGCTTCAACTTAACTTACACCATGCGTAAGGTGAATGGTAGTTGGAAAATCATCGTGGGCGCGCTGACAGAAACCGCTTGCCCTTCAGTACCAGATGCCCAAGCAGCAGAGTCTCAACTTTCATACAACAAGGTATGAATGCAACTGTTTTTTCGGTTACCCTCTAAAGCCGGTTCAACACTCAAAACTGGCTCGAAAGACAATCACAAAAGAACTTCTCAAAACAGGGATGCAGGAAATTCTTGAAGATGAAGTTAAGAAGCAGCTTAGTAAACAAGTTGAGGAAGAGCTTCGGAGCAAAATCAAGCAAAAGCTGACAGAATTGGAACAGCAAACCGTTAGCGACATATCGGCATTCAACAATCATCTCAATCAACTGATAGCGGAGGTTGAGAAAGATAAAAGGGAATACGTGGCGAAGCTAACATCTCTTGATCTCAACATTGTCCGTGAAACTGCTGCAAAGCTTGCTGCGGACAAAATTGTAGAAGTGTTCAAAAGAGCGAGACCACCATTTCCTTTTAGGCTTGGACGGACTAGGGATTAAATTTTGCAAGGTTACGATCGCGCCTCGCAACTCATCTGCCCGAAAACTGAAATACATCCCAAAAACTGGATGTGTGTAACTTGTGCAACCGATTTTTCAAAGGAGCTACAATCATGCCTACATCAAACACGCGCTGTATTCTCTCTTGTGATGGTGGCGGCATTCGCGGCCTGATCACGGCCGTCATGCTAGAGCATTTAGAAGCGAAACTGAAAGAGCAAAACCCTCAAACACCCCTTAAAGACTATTTTGATCTGATCGCTGGAACCTCGACTGGTAGCATCATTGCCTGTGGTGTCGCTAAAGGCTATACCGCTACTTATATTCGAGAATTCTACATCAAAGAAGGATTAGTCATCTTCCCCAAGTTCCATAAAGTTGCTGAAATGTGGCTGAATCGAGTGCGATTGGGTTTCAGTCAGCCTGTCTACGACGGCAAAGGGCTAGAGGAAGTTCTACAACGTGCGAGTGTATTTGGTAGCATACTGTTCAAGGATTTACCTCCCACGCTGATTACCAGTTATGACACCTACAATCGTCAATCTGTAGTCATGGTGAATACGAAGTTTGCCTATGCCCACATCCCCGTATGGGAAGCCTGTCGCGCTTCTGCGGCAGCCCCTACTGCTTTTCCGGCTCACTTGATGAGCGAACCCAATTTTATTGCTGCCTTGGAACAAAAAGGCTGTGCCATTCCCTTGAATGCAAGGGGTCAAAAAGCAATTCCGCTAATTGATGGTGGCATATTTGCCAACAATCCTGCCTTGTGTGCAGTAATCGATCGCTTGCGTTGGAATGACAAACCAGCAGGCTCGGACTTAACCGTTGCCTCATTTGGCACCGGGCAAAATGTCAAAGAAATCGGGCTGGATGCTGCTAGAGAATGGGGCGCATTGGAGTGGTTAAGCCCTCGCAAAGGTATTCCACTGCTCGATACGCTGTTTGATGGTTCAAGTGATGTGGTTGATCATGCCATTCAAGGATTGCTGCCGGAGTGTAACTACTTCCGCTTTCAACCCACACTAGAGGCCGACTTGCCCCCATTTCAGGCCGGTACAAACAACCTCAGCCGCATGATTGAAGCAGGCGATCGCTATCTTAACCAACCCCACGTTGAGCAAAAATTGAACCAGCTAGCGGCACTCCTCCTATCTCATCAATCTGCACAGGCAGCAGTTCCACTCACAGCAGCAGTTCTGCAAGACTGATTCTAGCGAAGGGCGATCGATGGAGCTTCACTCCAATGTAAGGGCGAACCGCCGTTCGCCCCTTCATCTATGGCTTATCCAAGCGATACTAGAACTTCGATCGCAGCGATTCACACTTTGATTTATAGCTGTAGTCAGTTAGGTTAGGACATGGACATTTTTGTGGGGCGGCGGAGCCGCCCCACAAAAATGTCCTAGCCAATTATGACTATGGCTATAGCAACGCTTAAACTGCACATCGCGTGAAGATATCAAGTTCACACTTCATCCCCCATCTCCCCATCTCCCCATCCCTCATCCACTCCTCTATTCCAAAATAGGCGATCGCTTTTCTAAATCAAATCGATAACCATGCGGTAAGATGTGGAGCTTGGCATTGCAGAGGGCAAGTGGCTCGTCTCTTAAAAGTTCGCTGAGATTGGAGTGAGTAATGTTTGCAACATCAATGACGGTGATCGCACCTTCGCCAATGACCTCGATTTCATTACCATTAACGGCGATCGCGGTATCCTCGTCAATGCCAAAACCCAAGACCACAGGTTGTTGCGCGACAGCCGACAGTAAGCGTCCCAGTCGTCCTCGTTGGGCAAAGTGCTGATCAACCACAACTCCGGGCAAGAAGCCCATTCCCCGATCCATGTGGACGACTTCTACACGAGGGTTGGTTTCAGATTCCCCTTCGACAATCATTTCGTCTGGCATCATTGCGGCTCCAGCACTAGTTCCAGCAATGACTAATCCTTCTGCAAAGCGACGGTGTAAGGCAGCATCCAGATCTGTATCCTTCAGGTATTCCGTAATGCGGGCTTGATTCCCACCTGTAAAAAATACGCCTGTGGCTTGGTCGATCGCCTCCAATGCTTTTGGATCACTAGCATCCTCGCGCCGAGCCGTATCCACAACTCTCACTTCACCTGCACCCAGACGTTCAAACACCTTAATGTATTGTTCGCCAACTTCTCCAGGTAAACCAGTGGCGACTGTCATCACGACGAGTCGGGCTTGCAACCCTCCCGATCGGCGAATGAATTCTCGCAAAATTTTACATTCACCTTCTTTGTCTTCTGCTCCCCCAATGATTACCAATTGTCCATGCGTCTGAGACAGTTGAGGTTGAGGTGCTACATTCTCTTCAGGCTCGATCGACTCAACAAATGGCTGTTCAAGTCCGGTTGACTCATCTCTAGTAGTTACCATATTCTCCTCTATTTCGTATCACTAGCTACCAATAAATCATGATGATTCAGGCGACGATAACGTCCAATCGGTAGATTTTTTCTAAATATGTTATGCCTATTGGTAGAGACGTTGTCATCAGCGCCTCTGTCGCGATCGGAGAAACAGTAGAAATTTATCTCTACCATTGCATTAGTTCTTCTAAGAAAATTCGAGCATGTTCTAATGAAAAGTGTCGAGGCTTACCTTCATAAACAATTTGATATTTATTTGGAAATTCTCCATCTCCATAGCCAGAAATAAGACGTTGATGGAATGCCTTCTCAGCCAGCTTTTCAACTTCTTCTTTAAGAGCCGCTTTGGATATACTATACATATTCCGCCGTCTCCCAAATTCAAAATTTGACTTTATTATTCATCCTTTCTTATAAGAAGCTAAACCAGGAATTTCACCCCTCAAAAGGACGAATGTTATGTAGGCTAAGTTGAGGCTTTCAGAGGATGAAGGAGTAACGAAAATTCATGATGCTTGTGCAGTTCCATATGGAGCATTACATCTATCGATAGAGGAAAACGCAAGCGAACTGCGCTAAGGTCAGATTTGGTTGGTGAGTTCAACGAAATCTAATGGTTTTAAGCGATACAAGCGTTCACCGAATTAACGCTAGACGAACGGATGTTTTTGATATTTTTAACTGCCGATATTATGAGGGTCCTAATCCTTGCTTAAACGCGGCTGCTTTTGTGTTTGATGTTGCCCTGACTGGTATTGGAAAACCACTACCGATCGCCGATTATCTCTCTGTCATTGGCGATCGCTACCCTCATTTTCTAGAAGAAACTTTTACATCTCATGCTCATTTGTTTGCTCGAACGGTGGCTGAGCTAAACAAGCTGAATATAGAGTTGCATTTCGATCGCTGGAGCATCAAAACTCATAATAGTTTTGCGCGGATTGCCATTGAGTCTTTGCATCCTCGCACCAGTCGATCGTTAGTTTATGGGGTTTGGGATTGGTTTGAAGCGATTACGCAGCACAAATCTTTCTGGATTGAAGATCAAATTGAGGTATGCCAAGGACTTTTTCGACAATCAGTTTATGGAGGTCCTACGACCTATGCCTTGTTGCGAACTGCTCATGAACAGGGCATTCCTACTTTCTATTTGTGGGATGAACATTTGATGCAGTATGGCTATGGTAGAAAGCAAGTTAGAGGAGTTGCAACAACCTTTGATTGTGATAGCCATCTTGATTCTGATTTCACAACTCAAAAAGATGATTGCAAAACATTTTTGCACACCTTGGGGTTTCCAGTTCCCAGGGGAGATGTGATTGCATCATTGGAGGAAGCATTAGCCATAGCTGAACGAATTGGTTATCCTGTAGCCGTGAAGCCTGTGATGGGACATAAAGGAATTGGTGTAACCGCAGGTGTGCAAGATGAGCAAGAATTAGAGGCAGCTTATAGCCGTGCCGTACAAGCGATCGAAGAGGATCATCCAGTTCAAATTATTATTGAAAAAAGTATTTCTGGTAAAGACTTTCGTTTACTGTGTGTGAATGGTCGGTTTGTGGCAGCAACAGAGCGCTGTCCGGCATTTGTGGTTGGTGATGGAGAATCGACCATTGGAGAATTAATCGATCGAGAAAATCGCTCTTCAGCACGAGGCGATACGCCAACTTCGCCACTCGGAAAAATTAAAACTGATGAAGCGATGGAAGTTTATCTGGAACAACAGAGATTGTCACTGAATAGCGTCTTAGAACGCGATCGCACGGTCTATTTACGAAAAGTTGCTAATCTTTCTTCGGGTGGATTTAGCATTGATGCCACTCAACAGATTCACACAGATAACATCATTTTGGCGCAAGATATTGCTCAACATTTCCGATTGACTTGTTTGGGTATTGATGTGGTTGCGCGTGATTTATCAGAGTCTTGGAAAGAAGGCAATTTTGGCATCATTGAGATTAACTCGGCTCCCGGAATTTCAATGCACTTAAAGCCTGCGATCGGAGAGCCAGTAGATGTCACTTCAGCAATTTTGGAAACTTTCTTTGCTTCCGGTGAAGAGGCTCGGATTCCGATTATTACATTCAATGCAATTTCTGTTTCAGAACTACAAGAATCGATCGATCATATTCTATTACACCACCCCAATTGGACGATCGGCGCAGTATGTCGAGATGGCGTTTTTGTGAATCGATCGCAGAAAGTTTTCCATCGTGATTACAACACGAATGTTTTGAATCTGTTGCGAAATCCCAAACTCGATTTGTTAATTGTTGAGTATTGAGAAAATACGTTAGAACAAAATGGGATGTTCTATTATGGCAGCAACATCGTTATCTTGGATGAACCTACTGATATCGAAATCATGCTAGCGCGAGATCTGTTCCCTGATTCGATCGTTGTCACTAAACAACAAAACACTATTTCGATTCAAAAAGAGGGATTGATTGAGCAGTATCAACTGGCTGAAGATGAACCCTTCAAACGAGTCTTCTTGAAAGAAATTGCTACAATTTTGTAAGAATCTCCTACATTCGTCCTCTGAATCCCCCAATTCTAGTGGACTTTGAGTTCGGTTTATCAATCGCCTCCTGGGACTTGAAGAATTTGCCACTTTTCGTTAATTTGACCAAAGATTACTCGATAGCTTAACGGCGAATAAGCGTAGCGATTGTTAACATATCCTCGCTGACCATCTGGCAAAATTACAGGTGTCCAACCGTCCAACGCATCTAAACTCGATCGCTCTTCTTCTGGGGTTTGTTCCCAAGTTTGTCGATTGAACCAGACTATTTCATCCGTTAGTTTAGCAATGCTCTCACTATTGATATTGGGCTGAGTCCGAACATTGACCCCTTTTCCAACTACAATCACGCGGCTTGTTTCATAGGAGATTCCCTGCTCGGATTCAGGTTTGGGATACTGCTCATAGAATGCGTTAGTGATATTATGACAAACCCAACCTTGGGAATTTGGATCGGTTTCAGGATGCTGCTCACGAGGGGCTTCATCACAGCCATGGACGATCGCCTTTTCCAGAATTAGCCAAAATTGAGCATTGGGGTTCTCTAGATCCAAATTGTTGGCTGTGACAGGTCTACCAAACCCAATTCCAACACCCTGATCTGGAATTAGCGATTCCACAAACACCGCATCTCGATTCTCGATCGCCGATCGCAACTCATCTCGAAATTGGTTAAAGTCGCTGCGGGGTGGGACGCGATCGGATAAGCGAATCGGCTGACGAATGTAGGTTTCTGGCGGTTCTGTATCTGGACGGATGGGTAGCTCACGATCGGCTTTGGACGACGGACTATCAGAGGGTGGACGTTCAGAAGATGGACGTTCAGATGGCTGAGAGGGGGATACTGAGGGTGAGGGTAGGGGTGAAGCTAGCGGTGAGGCGATAGACGGCTTTGGACGGCTGGTTCCAGAACGGGTGAACGCAAGGCTAGCCCCAATCGCCATTGAGCAAATCACAGCCACCACCGTAATTAAATAACGACTACTCATATGGGCAAAGTGACATTTTTTACTTCTATAGTTCCCATCCATAACTACAACCCTAGCAGCAGAATTTCAGCCTGCTTGGTTCAGTTGTATAAGCTTCACATTTGCCTGTCACTATTTTCTAGTGCTTTGTCAAGCAAGATTTGATGGGTAATGGGGGTGGGGGTGTAGAGTCCAGTGAGGGGTGAAACCCCTACACCCCGCAAAACAAAAATGACAAATTTCTAGCTACAACTCGATAAAATTAGAAGTGAAAAATGGATGAAGGATGACGCTAAGATGACTCAGCAGTTACAGGATTTACAATTGGCGGCTGGAGCCACGTTTATGAAGGTGGCTGGGGTAGAAGTACCTGCGAATTTTGGCAATCAGGCTGCCGCTCTTGAAGCAACGCAAACGGGTGTGGCCGTGTACGATCGCTCTCATTGGGGACGAATTCAAGTAACAGGAGACGATCGCCTGCGTTTTTTGCATAACCAGACCACAAATAACTTTCAAAGTCTTCAACCTGAACAAGGGTGTGATACTGTTTTTGTTACTTCTACCGGACGAACGATCGATTTAATCAGTGCCTATGCTTTGAATGATTCTGTACTTCTCCTCACCTCCCCTGGCTACACTCAAAAACTGATCAAATGGATGGATCAATATATCTTTTTTGCAGACAAAGTAGAACTAAAAGATATCACGACTACAACAAGCGCATTCAGTCTAATTGGTTCTGAAAGTAATGCACTTTTGACAAACTTAGGAGCAGCAGAAATCACGACTCAGCACAGGAATGATCATCACATTTTTAACATAAATGGAATTGAAGTGCAGATTGCAGTGGGTAGTGGTTTGGCAACCTCCGGATACACATTGATCGCAGACGCGAGTCATGCTGCTAATCTATGGACAATGCTGATCGAAGCAGGAGCAATTCCTTTGGGAGAAGAAGCCTGGGAACGCCTCCGAATTGAGCAAGGTCGCCCCATGCCCGATCGAGAATTAACCGATGATTTTAATCCGCTAGAAGCCGGATTGTGGTACACGATTTCCTTAAGTAAAGGTTGCTACATTGGGCAAGAAACGATTGCTCGCCTCCACACCTATCGCGGCGTCAAGCAACAACTTTGGGGGGTTCGATTCGGTCAATCGGTCGATCGAGGAAGTGCGATTACCGTTGGAGACGAAAAGATCGGTAAGCTTACCAGTGATACTCAAACCGACGATGGTTATTTTGGACTGGCTTACATTCGGACAAAGGCGATCGTACCCAATTTAAAGGTGCAACTTGGCAATGTAGAAGGCGAACTTGTCGCAGTCCCCTTTCTGTCTCATGAATACCTCTAAACCTGTGAAGAACTAGCGTAGTTCTGATTGGCTTAAGGTTAAGGTGTGGAAAGTTTGAGCAACACGTCTTTCACAGGTGAAGGCAATTGGCGCAAGATTTTTCCTTTTTCGCGATCGACAGCGACTAAGGTTACATTCGCTGTTACATATAATTCCTGTTCATCGGGTGACTGGATTTGATACGCCCAATTGATTCGGACACCTTCCATTCCGGTCATACAAGTTTTGACGATCACGGCCATGCCCATCCGCACGGAACGATGATAGCGAATGGATAGATCTACGACTGGCAATTCACAGCCTAAAGCAACGAGATCCGCATACTCGACACCCAACGATCGCAAACACTCAATCCGCGCTTCTTCCATCCACGCTACATAAGAACCATGCCAAACAATGCCCGAATAATCCGTGTGGTGTGGTTGCGAGCGAACTGGGTAAGCAAACCAGTTTTCTACAGGTTGTTGAAACAGATTTTGAATGGCATCTGTCGCTTCCAGTTGAGGTTGCATAAGTCATCCTTCAATGATGTAAGACTTTATTGACAGTTATATCTCTAAATTATTCTTTACATTATATTAATAAATTCATAAAAACCGGCACTACCAATACTCAACTGATACAGATTAAACATTACTTAACTTATAAAAAACGAATTGAAACAATTAATTTGCAACCCATAGTTTGAGGATCAAGCTGTCATAGACTGGAACTGAAAGTGTTTAGCCATTCAACCAATCAACTAAGCCAGAATACTTTGGTTAAGTTTGGTTAAGGAGTCCATATGATAGAAAAAATTTTGCTAGCTAATTCAGGGACAGGGCAAACTGAAGAAATGCTCCAAATATTGATGGAGATCCCGATGATCCAACGAGCCTCTGTCACTGTTCTTCATGTTGTTCCGCCTCAAATCACAGCGGAAGCCATGACCGAAAAATGGGAGGAGGGCGGCAAAACGCTGGCTAAAGCCATTCATTCATTAAATCTTGATCCTGCTCATGTCACAGCGATGCTTCGGCAGGGCGACCCGAAAGACATTGTTTGTCGAGTCGCGAAAGAAGTGGATACAGACTTGATCATTATGGGATCACGAGGTTTGAAGCGCATCCAGTCGATCTTGGAGAATTCGGTCAGCCAGTATGTCTTTCAATTAGCCGATCGTCCCATGTTATTGGTCAAAGACGATATCAATATTCGGAAAATTAACCGAATTATGGTCGCGATGGATCGATCTTCCTCAGCGCAAGACTGCTTGAAACTGGCGATCGCGTTCCTCCGCGACATCAAAAACAGTCAACTGATCCTCGTTCACACCAATCCCGACTTGAAGCTTAAACCCGGAGAAATTGCGGCTAACCCTAACGAAGATCCAGTGCTAATTCCCGCAATCACAGAAGCGAAGAAAATGGGCATCAACTATAAGTGCGTTGCGCCCGAAGGCAAGCCCGGAGAACGAATTTGCCAAGTGGCTGAGGAGATGCGCGTCGATTTGCTGATTTTGGGTTCGCCCGATCGCCGCCCTTCAATTGCCAAAGGACTTCCAGACCTCGATCGACTCCTAGGACAGTCTCTCTCAGATTATGTGCGCGTTTATGCCCCTTGTCCCGTATTGTTGGTTCGTTCACCGGGTTGAGCGTGGCGATCGATTAAGAGAACGCATGAAGCAAGGGTACGGCATACCGTGCCCTTACTTCATGTATCCCGACGCTCATGCTATGCATAGAGCGCGGGACTTATAGCTCCTCAAACTCCCCACAAGTTAAAAGAAAAGAAGTTTAACGATAAAAGCGTCAAGCAGGACTGCTCAACGCTAAGCTTATTCAACCAACTATATTGATCCAGATTGATCCAGGATTGCTCCAGGGATATCAAAAATTCCAAATTAGGAATTCTTGCCACTTTCACGGCTAGCGGTCTGGATGTAAAGGATGAGCAGGAAGACTGCCGGAACGAGAACAAACAGAATCGTAGCCACAAAACCCAAATCATTAACTTGCATTAACCTAGCCTCCCAACTCAAGCTTACAAGCGAATTATAAGACTAAGAATACACCTCAACTTGCACCAATCGACCTAGAAAGTATTTGTGACTACTGACCTGGTTTAGTTACGACACTAACGGGTCCATGAACTAGAGTTTGGCAAGCCAAGCGATAAGTTTCTGGCTTTCGCTTCAATTTACGATCTTCAACCTCGGTGCGAGGCGAAAGATAGTCCATTCCCTCGACAACCTCCATCACACACGTCCCACATTGACCATATCCGCCGCAGTTCATCATCTTCCCGACGAACGTGTATAGGTCAACACCATTCTCTAATGCCTTGAACCGGAGGTTCGCCCCATCCGCCACAATCACCTCTTTGCTTTCTTTAACAAACTTAACACAGGGCGACCCTTTCAGTTGGGGCTTGACATCTGGCTGTGTTTCCTGGGCTTCGGGCGGGGTGCCCGGTTCGATTTCTTCTCTGGAGCCTGCCTGAGCCATCTTGCAATCGATTCTCACACTGGTTACACTTCTTTATACACTTTCATTTTTACAAGCTAATTGTCAAACTGTCTAAACTTTTTTTGCTTTACTCTCAAAAATGGGTCTGACAATCGATCGCCCTTTTGAAAGGGTGGCAGCAGTTGGCGATAGCTACGGTGTGGTGTCCCCTAATCTGGTAGTCTTACCAGTAATAGGCACCTTTTATAAAAGGCTGAAGGAAGCGTTGAAATATATAGGAGGAGCGTAGTCGATGGGACTACCCTGGTATCGCGTACACACGGTCGTACTGAATGACCCAGGACGGCTGATCGCTGTACACCTGATGCACACTGCCCTAGTAGCAGGCTGGGCTGGCTCGATGGCGCTGTATGAGTTAGCAATTTATGACCCCAGTGATCCAGTTCTGAACCCGATGTGGCGGCAAGGAATGTTCGTCTTGCCATTCATGGCGCGATTGGGCGTGACAGGATCGTGGGGTGGCTGGAGCGTCACAGGTGAAACGGGGATTGATCCCGGTTTCTGGTCGTTTGAAGGTGTCGCTGCGGCTCATATCATCCTGGCTGGTTTGTTGTTCTTGGCGGCTTGCTGGCATTGGGTGTACTGGGATCTAGAGCTTTTCAGAGATCCTCGCACGGGTGAGCCTGCGCTAGACTTACCCAAGATGTTCGGAATTCACTTGTTTTTGTCTGGTTTACTCTGCTTTGGATTCGGCGCATTCCACCTCACTGGATTGTTTGGCCCAGGAATGTGGGTGTCTGATCCTTACGGTTTAACAGGAAGCATTCAACCCGTTGCGCCAGCCTGGGGACCAGAAGGCTTCGACCCATTTAATCCAGGCGGAATTGTGGCTCACCATATTGCTGCCGGAATTGTGGGTATCATTGCAGGTTTGTTCCACTTGACGGTTCGTCCACCGGAGCGTCTCTATCGCGCCTTACGGATGGGGAATATCGAAACCGTACTATCTAGTAGTATCGCGGCTGTCTTTTTTGCAGCATTCGTGGTTGCTGGAACAATGTGGTATGGCAGTGCAGCAACGCCGATCGAACTGTTTGGACCGACCCGCTACCAGTGGGACGGCAATTACTTCCAGCAGGAAATCGATCGTCGAGTCAAAGTTAGCCTTGCAGAAGGCGCTAGTTTTTCTGAGGCTTGGTCTGACATCCCTGAGAAGCTGGCTTTCTATGATTACATTGGTAACAACCCTGCCAAGGGGGGGCTGTTCCGCACTGGTCCAATGGACAGAGGTGACGGAATTGCTGAAGGCTGGCTCGGTCATGCTGTCTTCAAAGATGCTGAAGGACGCGAACTCTTTGTTCGTCGGATGCCGAACTTCTTTGAAAACTTCCCTGTGATCCTGACTGATAAGGATGGAGTTGTACGGGCTGACATTCCTTTCCGTCGCGCAGAGTCGAAGTATAGCTTTGAGCAGGTGGGTGTAACGGCTAGCTTCTATGGCGGCGAATTGAGCGGTAAAACGTTTAATGACCCAGTGGATGTGAAGCGGTATGCTCGTCAGGCGCAGTTGGGTGAACTCTTTGCGTTCGATCGAGAAACCCTTGACTCTGATGGGGTATTCCGGACTAGCCCTCGGGGTTGGTTTACTTACGGTCACGCTGTATTTGCGTTGCTCTTCTTCTTTGGTCACATCTGGCATGGTTCACGAACGCTGTTCCGCGACGTGTTCGCAGGGATCGATCCGGATCTGTCTGAAGAGCAAGTTGAATGGGGCTATTTCGCTAAGGTGGGTGATAAAACGACTCGCCGTAAGGAAGCGGTTTAGACCTTTGATATGAGTTGGCAAATGGTCTAACGAAAGTTGCAACAAATGTAACCTGTTAGACCATTCCTCACCTTTATCGGTAGACTTTAAACTGGCGGGTTAGAGAGGAATTCTCATTATGGAAAGTGTTGCATACATTCTAGTTTTGGCTTTGACGATCGGCGTTCTGTTCTTCGCGATCGCATTCCGCGAACCCCCTCGGATCAAGAAAGACTAAGTAGGCTAGTTCATTGTTCTAGTCTCGTTTATGGCAGCCTGGACGACATCAAAGATACTGGCTTAAATTTTTTCTCTCGTTAAACCAGTATTCAGATGTGTCCGGGTTTTTGCGCGAGTAATTTAGAGTATGATGACATTAGGCTGATAGTCGCAATCGATTTTAGCCCTACAAGATTCGTTCTTTGAAGCGCAAATCACGCAGCAGGTTCAGTTCACCCGGAGGGCGTTTGCTATGCGATGTCCATTCTGCCAGTTTCCAGACAATCGAGTCTTGGAATCACGTTCGGCTGAATCTGGTCAGAGCGTCAGACGACGACGGGAATGTTTGCGATGTAATCGTCGCTTTACGACCTACGAACGCATTGAATTTGTCCCTATTGTAGTTGTAAAGCGAAACGGTGAACGGGAATCGTTCGAGCGTTCCAAACTTCTGAACGGAATTGTCAGAGCTTGCGAAAAAACAGGCATTTCCCACAGTCGGCTGGATAGTTTAGTCGATGAAATTGAGGCAGAACTGCAACAGCAAGGCGTTCGAGAAGTTCTTAGTCAAGAAATTGGTGAGTTAGCCCTGAAGCATCTGCAAGCTCTAAATGAAGTTGCATATATTCGCTTTGCATCGGTATATAAGCAGTTCAAAGGCGCTCGAGACTTTGTAGATATCCTTAATCATCTTCAGGAGATGGCGGCTAGTTATACAGAAGCCGCCACAACTTCGGAGGTTTCAGATGAGGAGGCCTCTGATATAACCCCTGATTCATTAGACGAGCGGGAGGCGATCGCCTCTTCCAGGAACCACTAAGGGACTTGGAGATACAATGATGTACCAATGCTATGAACCTGTAAGGGTGAACGGCGGTTCGCCCCTCCCATGATCAATGGGATACTATTTCATGCATATCCCCAACTCTTAATCTTGGCATTCATACGACATAGCAGCTAGCATAGGTTGGGTACATTATGCAACTGCTGTTAAGGCTATATTCTAAATCAAAGAGTAATCCCTCTCTGGAGAAAACTTCGCCTCGTCATGCCAACTTCCCAAAAGTGGATTCAATTGGAGACGAAATAGGTTATTATGGTTCTCCTAGGGTCTAACACTGACGAGATTTTGATCTCTTAGAATAAGAATTATTTGAGTCGCTGGTTAACGCTAGCTTATTTTGTAGTTCTAGTTAGTTATCCAGGGCAGATGCATTGTGAGCAGACCACTATTATGACGGAGACAACCACCAGGAAACCTATCGCATGGTCAATCAGCAATTAATGGATATTGGCTTTACTCATGAGGAGTTTGCTGCGCTCCTCGATCAATATGATTACCACTTTAGTCCCGGTGATATTGTGGCTGGGACTGTTTTTAGCATTGAGCCGAGGGGTGCTCTGATTGACATTGGCGCTAAAACCGCAGCATACATCCCAATTCAGGAAATGTCTATCAACCGAATTGATAATCCTGAAGAGGTATTGCAGTCCAATGAAACTCGTGAATTCTTTATCCTGACCGACGAAAATGAAGATGGACAACTAACACTCTCCATTCGTCGGATAGAGTATATGCGGGCTTGGGAACGAGTCCGTCAGCTTCAAGCAGAAGATGCCACAGTGCGATCTGCTGTGTTTGCGACCAATCGAGGTGGCGCACTCGTTCGGATTGAAGGACTGCGAGGCTTTATTCCTGGCTCTCATATCAGTACTCGTAAGCCTAAAGAGGATTTGGTTGGGGAAGAACTGCCTTTGAAGTTTCTCGAAGTCGATGAAGACCGGAATCGCCTCGTTCTCAGTCATCGTCGCGCCTTAGTCGAGCGTAAGATGAATCGACTAGAGGTGGGTGAAGTAGTCATCGGTACGGTGCGCGGCTTGAAGCCTTACGGAGCATTCATTGACATTGGCGGTGTCAGTGGTCTGCTGCACATCTCTGAAATTTCCCATGATCACATTGATACGCCTCACAGCGTCTTCAACGTTAATGACGAGGTGAAGGTAATGATTATTGATCTAGATGCAGAACGAGGTCGGATCTCGCTCTCTACGAAGCAGCTAGAACCTGAACCGGGAGATATGGTGAAGAATCCCCAAGTGGTCTATGACAAAGCGGAAGAGATGGCTGCCAAATATCGCGAACGGATGTTGCAACAGTCTCAACCTCAGCCAGCGGCTCCTGCGGCAACGGAAGAGATTGTTGAGGAACTTCCTTCTGCTGAAGAGGAATAGATTGTTTGCCACGGTTAAAACTTCGTTGGACTGGTATGAAAAAGGAGGGAAAACCCCTCCTTTTTGAATTCTTTGGAGAATGATGATGTTGTAAGGGGAGTGAAGTTCATTGGCAACGATTCGCTGTAAGGATGTTATGTTCCAGAATATCCAAGCCGTAGTCTTTGATAAAGATGGGACGCTGGCAAATTCTGAGTTATTTCTGCGAAATTTGGCGCAACGTCGATCGCGCTTGATTGATGCCCAAATTCCTGGTGTGCAAGATCCCCTCTTGATGGCGTTTGGGGTGACTGGGGATCAAATTAATCCAGCCGGACTGATGGTTGTAGGAACTCGTCACGAGAATGAAGTGGCGGCAGCTGCCTATGTCGCTGAGACAGGACGCGATTGGGTGGAGTCGATGCAAATTGTCCGTTCAGCGTTTGCTGAAGCCGATAAGTTTATGCAACGCAAAGCGGAGTACACTCCGTTGGTGGAAGGTGCCCTTGATCTACTTCAGACCCTTTCTAAAGCTGGCTTGAGTCTTGGAATTCTATCGGCTGACAGCACTGAAAACGTTAAGGATTTTGTCCAGCAATATAGCCTAGATCCCTTTATTCGCTGTCAAATGGGGGTCAATAATTACTTGAGTAAGGCAGAGCCGAGCTTGCTACAACGGGTGTTTGCCTCGCTAGGAGCGTTTCCAGAACAGACGCTTATGGTGGGTGATTCGCAAGTCGATATCCAAATTGCCCGTGCCACAGAGATGACTGGATGTATCGGTTTTACAGGAGGTTGGTCAGGTTCTACTCGGTTAACACAAGCCGACGCCCTCATCTCACAATTTGGTGACATTGAGGTTATCGAATAGAACGAGATATGGCTGGATTGGCAAGCGAGAGTCTCGATCGTGACCAATGCTTCATGTTGAGTAGAAATTTGGTAACTTAAATTTACCGTTGAATCCGAAGTATGCTAATCTCCATTTTTAATTCCACATTTTCAGTCCAATCTGCCCACCTAGTATAAAGAGAGGTCATTTCCTTGTCTCGTCGTTACCTCTTCTCTTCTGAATCAGTTACTGAAGGTCATCCTGACAAAATTTGTGATCAAATTTCAGATACGATTCTGGATGCGCTCTTGACCCAAGATCCAACTAGTCGTGTTGCGGCTGAAGTTGTCGTGAACACTGGCTTAGTGCTAATTACGGGGGAAATTACCTCCAAGGCGCAGGTTAACTACGTCGATCTGGCACGTAAAAAGATTGCTGAGATCGGCTATACCGATGCTAATAACGGCTTTTCAGCGAATAGCTGCGCTGTTTTGGTCGCTCTGGATGAACAGTCGCCTGATATTGCTCAGGGTGTCAATGAAGCCCAAGAAGTTCGTGACCATGTGAGTGATGAAGAGCTAGACCGGATCGGTGCAGGGGATCAGGGGCTAATGTTTGGGTTTGCTTGTAATGAAACGCCCGAATTGATGCCCCTGCCGATTTGTTTGGCTCACCGCATCTCGCGTCGGCTCTCTGTGGTTCGTAAGACAGGTCAGTTGCCCTATCTCCGTCCGGATGGCAAAACTCAAGTCACGGTGATTTACGAAGATGGCAAGCCTGTTGGTATTGATACAATTCTTGTCTCAACTCAACACACTGCCACGATCGATAACATTACCGATCCGGTGGCTGTCCAAGCCAAGATTAAAGACGATCTCTGGGATGCCGTTGTTCTGCCTTGTTTTACCGATATTCAGGTGAAGCCGGATCATTGCACTCGTTTTCTGGTTAATCCTACTGGTAAGTTTGTGATTGGCGGTCCTCAGGGAGATTCCGGGCTGACCGGACGTAAGATCATCGTGGATACCTACGGTGGTTACTCTCGTCATGGTGGCGGCGCATTCTCTGGCAAAGACCCAACGAAGGTCGATCGCAGTGCAGCCTACGCCTGCCGTTATGCAGCTAAAAACATTGTTGCGGCTGGTCTAGCAGACAAGTGCGAAATCCAGATTAGTTATGCGATCGGCGTTGCTCATCCTGTCAGCATTATGGTTGACACCTTTGGGACGGGCAAGGTGGATGACGATCGTCTTCTAGAACTGGTTAAACAGCACTTTGAATTGCGCCCAGCCGGAATCATCCGGGCATTCAAGCTCAACCATTTGCCTGCTGAGCAAGGTGGACGGTTCTATCAGGATGTAGCGGCATACGGTCACTTTGGTCGTAATGACTTAGATCTTCCTTGGGAGCAGACTGACAAAGCCGCCATTTTGCAAGAATCTGCGGGTCGTGTTCTCTCAGGCACGGCAGTCTAGAATCTTAACCCGATCTCTATATAAGTGGGGTAGGCGGATGCTTATCCTGCTTATTTTTAATTTTGGATTTTTTAGAAGGGAATATGGAAGCGACGATTACCGCTTGTGCCTTCCTGAATCATTAAGGTCAGGTTTTGGGAACCCGACGAGTTCCAATGGCGATCGAGGACGTAGACCTCCCCTCTGAGAGATTCTCCAGGCTCCACCACAGCATCTTCAGAGCCGTGAAACAAGACTCTTGCGGTGATGGTCTCTCCATTGCTATCCCGCACTTCAGCGAACAAGGGAATAAACCCAAAGCTGCGATCGCTACTGTTCTCGACTACCAAATTTGCGACAAAGGTGCCTCTCGGATTGATTCTGGCTCCATCAATCCAGATGGATACATTGCTCAGCGTTTGAATGGATGATAAGGCAACATTCTCTCGCGTAACTGTATTCGGGGGCGGATCAGCTTGCGGCAGGTCTGAGCGAACGTCTGGCGTAGGGGCAAGGGCGATCGGTGAATAAACATCAGATGGAGGTTGTGGCTGTGAGGGTATCCCTTGCGACGAATCAAGAGGCGATGAGGGTTGAAATCCGTTAGGTTGAGGTTCGGGTTTAGACTGGGCTTGCGGAGCAGAGGGAGTTTGAGGTGCGGAGGATGGCGAGGTTTGCGGGGTTAGGCTCGCTGAAGGTGAAGGGACACTTGCAGAGGGATTCGTGGGGGGAGTGGATCGTTGCCGAGGTGCCGTAGACGGTTGCGGCTGAACCGTAGCCATCCGTTGCTCAACCGTCTGGATTTGAGCCGTATAGTGTTGCGATCGCGCTGTGACTTGACTGGCAACAAACGTGGACTGCGGAATCGCACCCAATGTGGCTAATGCTTTACGCCAAAGCGATTTAGCTGCTTCATACTCTTGACGAGTCGTCGCTGCTTTTGTTTGCTGGTCTGCCTGTTGAGCTTCGGTTTCAGCCCGTTGCAAGAGTTGCGCGGCTCTCGTTTCTTTGTCTAGGCGATGTTCGATCGTCTGAAGCAGATTGCGATGGCGAGACAGCACATTTTGAGCAGAGGCATAAACTCCTGTATCGCGAGTAAACAACGTTAGTTGAGTGATAGCCTTAGCAAGGCGATCGTGAGCCACCTGCAACTCCTCAATTGACTGAGCATTTTCAGCTAAGTCTCTCGCCCCATTCGCCTGCTGGATTGCCCTTCGATACCGAGTATCAAGCTGTTGTTCAGTGGCGCAGTTGTTCAACGTTTGACACAGAGAAGCAATGTGAGGAGACTGCATACCGACCATCACTCCGCCAAACGGAAGTATGGCTAAACAACTGAAAAGCAACACTTTTTTGAGGGGTGGCAAGAAGGGTTCCGGCTTCTGCTCAACTAAAATCTTAAGCTGAGTACCTGACGTGGGCAGAGTCGAGGAATCGGGAAGCCCCGTTATGACAGATCGATCGCTAGCAAATGAGGCGTGAACCGCCAGAATGGGAGAATCGATATCCTCCTCTTCCGATCGTGTGACTTGGGTGATCTGCGTCGGTGGCGATAGTTCCACCCTATTATTGCCGGTTAACTCTAGCCGCGTTGACTCTAAGCCCTCTGACTCTACGACCTCTCGTAGATCAATCTTCGCAGAGGATTGTAAATCGAACGGCTCCGTGATGATCTGGATCACTCCATCCGGTTGATCCTCATCCGGCTGAATGTAAGTGGCTTGTTCAAATGAAGGCGATCGAGCTTCAAGGAGCGAGTCGAGCAAATTTAACTCGCGCAAAACCGTCTTTGCGGAGGAGTAGCGGTCTTGGGGCTTCTCCGCCATCATTTTTTCTAGAATTTTGGCGAATGCTGGGCTAACGTTGGCATGAGACCGCCATTTCCACTCCAGCGAAGCCGAGTCAATTAGCAAATTAGGGGGTTTACCTGTCAGCAAAACAACGGCTGTCACGGCTAACGCATAGAGATCGCTGCGAGGCGAACACTGCCCAATGCGAATTTGCTCATAGGGGGCATAACCAAATTTTCCCACAGAGACAGATGCTTGAATTGAGCCATCTGGATTAACACTCATCTCATAAATATGGGGGGTTGCCTGTTTGACCACACCAAAATCAATCAGGACAGGCAGCCGCTTGCCATTCGGCAACATGATGTTATCGGGTGAAATATCTCGGTGAACGATGTTTTGCCGATGGAGATAGTCTAAAACTGGCAACAAGTCCCGCAACCACTGCATTATCTCAACTCCTGAAAACGCCGAGCCACATTTACGACGCTCTTGTAGGAGTTTCCAGTAGGTTTTGCCGTCAATGTATTCCTGAGCGATAAAGAGGCGATCGTCCTCTTCAAACACCGCAAAAAATTTGGGAATCTGAGGGTGATTCAACTGGTGCAGAATGGTGGCTTCCCGATGAAACAGTTCGTGGAGCTTTTGGGCAACCACCGAGTCTCCCTGGCTTTTCGGATCAAACTCTTTTAAGACGCAAAGTTCACCGAATCGTCGATCGTCTGCCGCCAAATAGGTTCGTCCAAACCCCCCTCGACCCAGTACACGTTCAATTCGATAGCGGCGATCGACGAACGATCCAGGAGGTAGCTCTGATCCTGTCGTCACCCTTTAGCTCCTTCTCGCTAAACGTCCTGATAAATATTACGGCAAAGGTAAGGATTTACCCAAATTTAAGATTTAAATCCAGAGAGCGAAACCCCTCCGTGATTCAAAGAACAAATTTGCCAGAAAAGCTCATGATCTATGAAGCAGAATCATCCCGTTGGTTCCTGCTACGCACCCGTTCACACAGTACCAGAAAATTACTCGTTTCGTTGTATTCGAGATGGCTATGGCACATCCACCGGGATCAGTGAATTTTCTGGCAACGCACTGGAATACCGTCCTTCCTCTGCCTGAATGATGACAAGCCGCAACGACCAATCAGGTTGAACAGCTTGCAAATCTGCCCAGGGGATCGCGATTTCTAGGCAACTATTGAATGCCACCTGAGCGCGACTGAGGTGGGAGTGCCACTGATAATACTCTCCGGCTTCCTGGAACCAGGCAGATTCGGTGAGCAGGTTGATGCCCAAATGATGATGGAAGAGATAATTAAGTGGGGGTTCATCGGGCAGTTCAGCGATCGGGGCAGGGCTATTGGGCAGGGGGCGATCAAGATAGAACCAGAGCAGATGCAGTTCTGGCGGAAAATCGATCCCCGGTTTTGCCCCATTTTTGAAGTCAACTCGTAGATAAAAATTGAGGTGATCGACACCATACCAGAGCCGTTGAACCAGACTGCTACGATGCATTGTACCTCTCGCTCCCCCGATCTCGATCCGTCCGGCTTTGTCCCAGTCTTGCTCATCTCCATATCCATCTATCACAGGATGGATGAAACTTTCCGGACGATGATCCCCTTGTTCAATATGTGCCTCCACGGGAAAGCGCAAGCTAGCGGGGATAGGTTCATTCAGTGCCCGGTAGAGGGTCGTCAGATGTTCTCGGAAAAGCTGGTCAAACATGGCATCCTGGTTAGAAGAATGCCCTTCACCAAACCACCAAAACCAGTCTGAGCCTTCTGCTGCAAATAGGGCTTCCCATGCCTCCGGATTGTTTTCTTCTGTCGCTTCTGGATGATTAGCTAACACTTGACGCGCTTGCGCTAACAGATCCCAAGCGCGATTTTTAGCGAGATCACCAATCCAGGTGGTGAAGCTGCCATCCACCCAAGAGCCACTGTGCAGTCGATCGGCGGGAAGGGTCTCAGTCGGCGGGAATTTCTCTAGGAACTCAGAGACCGTAACGAGTTGAATACTGGGATGATAGCTAAGAATGTGATAAAGCGACTCCAGGAAGGGTTTGCCGTCTTGGGTATAACCTTCCCAACAGTTTTCGCCATCAAGGGCGATCGTCACTAACCACGGTTGTTCGAGTGCTGTCGTATGCTGCGTCTGACGTGCCTTGAGGGAGCGCCCGATCGCTTCCACATGTCCTATCAAGTCTACGGCAGCATGATGCGGCTCCATTGCCCCATAGGTAAACCCAATCAAATCAGACAGACGGTGATCTCGGAAGACGATCGCCAGATCTCCATGCGGCGTTTCCAATCGATAAGGACGGTAAAGAAACTCTGGCTCTGAGACATCTCCACAGGCATCTCGATGAAAAAAGTGTTGAATCGTCCAACCTAGCACCGCTTCATCCGAACAAATCCATTGGAAGCCTTGTTCAGTGATGTAAGGCAGGATCGCCGGACTAACCGATTGTTCAGAGGGCCACAATCCTCTTGGGTTGCGCTGGAAGCGATCGCGATACAGGTGCTTCGCTTTGCTCAAATGTCGGGGGATATCCTCTGCCCACTGGAAGCGAGAATCAGGCAGAATTAGCTTAGGGACAGCCACTCGTGCGGCATTCGTGTCCGCTAGAAGTGGCAGAATAGGGTGAGTATAGGGAGTTGTTGTAATCTCTAGCTGCCCCTTGTCTTGCATCTGGCGATGTTGCGGAATGATGCGGCTGATGATTTGGCGCTGCTTAGAGTAGATGCGTTGGCGATCGCTTAACGTAAATCCCTTGCCCTGCTCTAACCACTGAGCAATTTCCGGGTCATCCCAGAATAACGGATCAATCCAAGCTAAGTTATGCCATGCCAGGAGATCGCCGTAATCATGCAGATCCCAATGGTCTAGACACCACTCGCGCCCCTTATCATGGCGTTGGTTGAAGAGTTCCGCGTAGCGAGGATGCGGATCAATCAGGGTACGGTGATAGGCATCGAAGAAATGCTCAATGATGAATTGCCGTTGCAACGGATTCAGCGTTTCCGTGGGTGTCAGTGCCAAGGTCAAGTATGGATCAAAGGCATTTCCTGAAGCATACTCTTCAATCTGCATGATCAGAGACGGAACCAGATTCACCGTTTGATGCAGTTTGGGATATTGCTCTAGCAGCAGCACCAGATCCAAATAATCTTTTGTCCCATGTAGCCGTACCCAAGGTAAACGGTACTCACCATCGGCGTAGCTCTTGTAGAGCGGCTGGTGTTGATGCCAAATAAAGGCAACATAGAGGGGATGAGTCATATAGCTAAGTGCTGAGTTCTGAGGACTGAGTGCTGAGTCAGGACGGATTGACCGTTTGCCTTTCAGCCTTGGGCAATGTCCTAACCACGCTGGCTACTGCTATAGCAACAGGAAGCAACCCGTTTTAAAGACAAACAGGGAAAACTCGATCGCTTCCCCTGTTCTAAACTTTATCGGTTCCAGGCTAGATTACCAAGCCCGTTCTTCAAGTTCTGGGTTAAAGCTCAATCTTTACGAATCACTCAATCCTCAGCACTCAGCACTCAATCCTTCCTACAGCACTTGCTCGACTTCTGCAATCTCAGGAATGAATTCCCGTAGTCTGCGCTCGATCCCCATTCTCAGCGTCATTGTTGAGCTAGGGCAAGAGCCACAAGCGCCTTGGAGCCGCAACCGAACGATCGGGCCATCTAATTCAACCAGTTCTACGTTGCCGCCATCCGACATCAAGTAGGGGCGCAATTCATCCAGTACTTTTTCGACATTTACAGCCGTGAGTTCCATTGTTTGAGGCATAGTTCACCTTGGAGACACTTGTGTAGAGGGTTAATCAGCTTTTAAGGTTTAGTAGCTAACTTCATTCTAGAAGTTGAGCCGCGATCGCTATCAGAAAATGTTTGAACAGGATCAAAGGCTCTGCATTTGTGCCCCCTGAATCCCCCAATTCTGGGGGACTTTGAGTTCGGTTTGCCCCCAGGTCAAGGGGCTGGGGGGCGAATCCGGCAGGTGTTTTGACTCACTTCAAACTGATACGGCAACGGGTTGCAACAGTTTGACATTTGAGAAACTAAATTCTGTCGTGGTTTTTTGGTCGTTCTCAAATGAATCGATCGCCCGTTGAGTCAGGATATAGTAATCGCCAACTTTCTCGTAGTTGTCTTCAAACTCATATCGTCCCCCTTTCTGCTCTCCGGTTTTTGGATCGTGATAGACGGAATCATAGCGATGAGACAAATAGCCTTCGCCTGTTTGGTGGCTACCGAAGGTGTTGATCGTAACGACGATGCCGTGAATATGTCGATGAACAAGACACACTTCGTTGTTCCGAATTTTGTAACGATCGCCCGCCGCTTTTCCACCCACTAAAATTTCCACTGCGCCTGTCTCATCCGTGTCCCCCAATGAGAAAGTATTTTTGCCGTGGCTTTCTTCAAATGTTCGGCGAATGCGATGAATCGCCATCTCTTGGATTTGCCCTAAGATTTCCTGTTTAGCTGGCTCATCCTCAATCTCCATTACCTCGCCACTGAGATTTGAATTGATACGGATTTTACCAGAGTAGACCTCATCTCCTTTTGTGAAGGTGACATCTGCGGTATAACCAGGAAAGTTTTTATTCCAGGTATAGCGATTTTCGTAAGCGGCTCGAAGCAGGTCACGAGCGTCTGTTTGCTCAGTCATGGGTTATCTCTTAACGCCACTCTCTAGTTTAGTCGCTATTTGTTATCGCCCCAACTGATCACGAAGTCCCTGCCGGAGGGCTTGAGTCTCTGGATCATCAGGAGCCAGTTGGAGGGCTTTATCAAGTGAGACAACGGCTTCTTCATACCGTTGGAGAGTCATCAACGCTTCGCCACGGGCTTTCCAGGCTTCTGATAAGTTGCGTTGGAGGGAAATGGCTTGGTCGAGAGAATAAAGAGCTTCTGCCGATCGTCCTAACATTTGCAGCGCCACGCCGCGTTTTACCCAACCCGGAGCAAAATCTGGTTTGAGATAGGTGACATCTTCGTAAACTCCAAGAGCTTCGAGCGTTCTCCCCTGGAGCAATAGTGCATTGCCCTTACTCCACTCGGCTTCTGGATAGTCGGGTCGGTAGGCAAGAGCATCATTACAAGACACGATCGCTTCTTCTGGACGATTGAGTTGGTTCAGGCATTCACATCGTCCTGCATAAGCTTCAGCAAAATCCGGTTTGAGCGTGATCGCCTGATTAAAGAGGTTTAATGCCTCTGAATAATTTTTGGCTCCCATCAATTGATGGGCTTGGTCGCTCAGTTGCTTCGCCTGTTGATCAGGACTGAGGGGGATTGGGGAAGATGGTAAAAGAGTTGACTCTGGTGAGCTTGTCGGGGTAACGGATGGCTCAGACTCAGGCACTTGAGCCATGAACCGAGGTAAAACCGTTTGAACGATCACAAATGTCAAGCCAGCAGCAACCGCGATCGCCAGAGCCGACAAGGGCTGAATCCATCGATTGGCAAGTCGGCGCTGATTGGTAGAGCGATGGGATGGATCAGAGGGATGAGGTCTGCCGATCGCCTGGGTGAGTCCGGTGCCATGCGTGACCGAGACAGGTGGCTCAGAGGAGAGATTAAGCGGGTCTGTGACATCTGGCTGTACCCAAATAGCTGTTGATATTCCTTCTTCACCCGCGACTGTTTGGTCAATTGAGCTAAACTCTGAGCCGATTACTATTCGCTCTCCCCCAACCGCACTATCTAGTTCTGGCGCTTTCACTTCGATCGCTTTCAAGAACGATGACGATGACTCCGATTCATCTGATTCTGATTCAGTGTAAGGTTCGGGTGCAAAGGCTGGATCATCGTCTACTTCTGGCAGATTTTCCATTACCACCAGCGCTTCTGCTGCCGTTTGATATCGTTCCCGAAAGTCATAGCGCACCATGCGATCGAGGACATCCATCAGGTCTAAACTGGCATGAGTTGCTCGATGTCGCCACGCAATTTCACCCTTGTCATCATCCCCTAAGTTTTTGGGATGAACCCCTGTCAAGGCTTGAACGCCCAGAATGCCAACCGCATAGATATCACTGCTAAAGCGGGGCTTGCCAGCAAGTTGTTCATTGGGCATATAGCCTTGAGTGCCGATCGAAATGGTCAGATTGGTCAGTCCAGTGTCTGGATCAAGAGTTTGACTGCTGACCTGCTTAACGGCACCAAAATCAATCAGCACTATTCTGCCATCTCGACGACGACGAATCAAATTGGAGGGCTTGAGATCCCGATGGATGACTTGCTGCTCATGTACAAACACCAGGACTCTCAAGATGTCCTTCAAGAGGGCGACGACTCGATGTTCTGACCAACGTTTGCCATCCACGAGTTCCTTGGCTAAAGGATCACCTTCAATGAACTCCTGAGCCAGGTAAAATTCTTGATTATCTTCAAAATGGGCAAGCAACTGAGGAATTTGCTGATGATTGCCAAGGCGGTATAGAACTTGTGCTTCAGTATTAAAGCAACGCCTTGCCATTTGTAGGGTGTCATCGCTGCGAAATTGGGGTTTAAGCTGCTTGACCACGCAGCGAGGGTGTCCTGGCAAATGCAAATCTTCGGCGAGGAAGGTTCGACCAAACCCACCCACTCCCAACTGGTTGATCACTTTGTAGCGTCCGCCCAGAGGCTTATCTGAATTGACCTGAGGAATTGAGCGACTCATGGTTAAATTGGCTTCGTCGAAGTTCAGTCATAATCAGACCCTTGAGGCGCTTCAGAGTCTCTCGCCCCAAACACGGCGGTGCAATAACCTAAAATGTAGATGCCAGAACAGGTAAAACCCTCAAACCACAGTAGCAACCCGATTCTTACCTTTACCCCTGAGAAGAGTTGAGTATTGTTCACGAAGGGGGACTAGTTTTTTATACTCAATCCTAATCTTATACCCGTATTCCCAAAGTCCTCCAAGAGGGTTATTTTTTTAAGATCCGGCATAGGCTTAAATCCTCTATATTAATTGCCTCAGTTTTTCCTGCATTTTAACGTTGAGATCACCGACTTTCGTCCTCAGAACCTTCTCAAGGATCGGGATCGGAACGATGATTCAATGGTAAAACTTGCAGAAAAACATTGGGGAATGTTCCTGTTCCTCGACTCACGCGATGGGCAACTTTATGGCGACAAGCCTTGACTCTCACTCCTCTTCTCGTCAGGCTTTCTCGTCAAGCGATCGTCACCGGACGCACCACTCGATCGCCTATCCCATTTCCGGTTAACCGCTCACTGGCAGTCAGTACTTCCTGTCTTGCCCATTGGTCAGCCGCTAGAATGTCATCCAGGGTAGGGTTAGGAAGATTGTGGGAATGGTGGCGATCGCACACCACTTCAATCAAGCGAGGAATATCCAAAAACTGGATTTCTTCCCCCAAAAACAGTGCCACAGCTTGCTCATTCGCTGCATTTAGGACCGCAGGCATAGTTCCACCTGCCCGACCTGCTGCATATGCCAGTTGCATACAGGGATATTTGTGATGATCGGGGGCACAGAAGGTTAAACTGCCTACTTTGACCAAATCTAGCCGTTCCCAATTTGTGTAAAGCCGATCGGGATAGGAAAGCGCATACAGCAGAGGGAGACGCATATCTGCCCATCCTAGCTGTGCCAGAACCGAAGTATCCTGGAGTTCAATCAGGGAATGAATAATACTTTGAGGATGAATAACGATTTCAATGTAATCGTAATCTAAACCAAACAAGAAATGTGCCTCAATCACCTCCAATCCCTTGTTCATCAGGGTAGCAGAGTCGATCGTGATTTTTCGTCCCATTGTCCAGTTAGGATGTTTTAGCGCATCGGCAACTGTGACCTCTGCCAGCTTTTCAACGGGTAAATCGCGGAATGCTCCGCCAGATGCTGTTAGCAGAATTCGTCGCAATGCTCCCTCTGGAACTCCCTGAAGACACTGGAAAATTGCCGAATGTTCTGAGTCGGCAGGCAAGAGTTTAACGCCGTGACGTTGGATTAATGGCAGAACAACGGGACCGCCTGCAATCAAGGTTTCTTTGTTGGCAAGAGCAATATCTTTGCCCGCTTCGATCGCCGCGATCGTCGGCAATAGTCCGGCACAGCCCACAATCCCTGTCACAACGGCTTCCGCATCGCCATACCGAGCCACTTCGGTGACACCCTCTTCCCCCGCTAAGAGAATCGGTTGAGGATCAAGATCGGCGATCGTCGCCTGTAACCGAAGCAACTGCGATTGATCACAAATGGCAGCAATTTGAGGACGGAACCGACGAATTTGATTGGCTAATAGTTCAACATTGCTTCGGGCTGCCAATCCCACAAGACGGAACTGGTCAGGATATTGAGCGACGATATCCAGCGTTTGAGTACCGATCGATCCGGTAGAGCCGAGCAGGGTGATCGCTTTCACAATGAATTAACCGTTAAGCAGCAATTCCACTATAAGCCGCCCAGGGATCGAAAATACTCCAGATCTCCTACGATAGCCACTCCATTCGGCAATTGAATACAATCACGTTAATTGCGACATCCCCTTATTCTAAATCTGAACATGACCAGCAGACCACCTCGGCTATTCGCCAAATCCAGCCAACCCACCCCCCAAACCTTCCATACTCTGCCTCAATTTGAGGAATTAGAGGAGGAAGATGATTCTTATTTTGACTACTTTGGTGGTGAACCCGGTAGCTTACCAGGAACACTCAGCATCGAAGATGATGCGCCCGCCCCGATTATTTCCTTAATTGACTACAACGAGGAAAACGCGGTTCGCCTCAGTGTTAAGCAACCTGAAGAATGTGCTGATTACCTGGATACCGAGTCAGTGTCTTGGGTGGATGTTCAAGGATTGGGAAGTGAAGATATTCTGCGACGGCTCGGTGGCGTTTTCGCTTTACATCCACTCGTGTTGGAAGATGTAGTGAATGTGCCACAACGTCCTAAATTCGACGAGTATCCTGAGCAACTGCTGATCATTGCTCGCATGGTGACAATGAAAGAAACGGGGCGAGGCTTTGTCTCAGAGCAAGTGAGTTTTATTTTAGGTAAGTATTATCTGCTAACCGTGCAAGAAGAACCCGATTATGATTGTTTTGGACCTGTCCGAGAACGGATCCGTTCTAGCAAAGGAAATATCCGTAGACGGGGAGCAGATTATCTAGCATATGCCCTGATTGATGCCATTATCGACGGCTTCTTTCCAGTTTTAGAAGCCTACGGAGAAGAACTGGAAGAACTGGAAGCCGAAGTGGTTGCCAACCCAACTCGCCAAAGTTTAGCAAAGATTCATGCCACCAAGCGGGAATTGTTGGCGCTGCGTCGAGCGATCTGGCCCCAACGCGATGCAATTAACACCTTGATTCGAGACTGTAATCACTTAATCAGCGATGAGGTTCGAGTCTATCTACGGGATTGCTATGACCACTGTGTTCAAGTGATTGACATGGTAGAAACTTATCGAGAAGTGGCATCTAGCTTAATGGATGTCTATGTTTCTTCAGTAGGAAACCGCATGAACGAGGTGATGAAGCTGTTGACTATCATCTCATCAATCTTTATTCCTCTTACCTTCATTGCAGGGGTCTATGGAATGAACTTCAATACCGAAAAATCGCCGTGGAATATGCCAGAGTTGGAGTGGTACTGGGGATATCCCGCTTGCATGGGGATAATGTTTGCGATCGCTCTCACCCTCGTCCTCTACTTTAAACGACGGGGTTGGTTTGACAATTTCTCCGGTATCAAAGAATGAGATTTACAGTCTGATAGGATTGCTACGACACCCCTATTGCATCCCCTTTTTGCTGAACTATGGATTTAAAGACTCTGATTCGAGATATCCCTGACTTCCCCAAACCTGGCATTATGTTTCGGGATATCACAACCCTGTTACAAAACCCAGAGGGGCTGCGCCAGACGATCGATACAATGGTCGATCGCTGCACCGACCTTTCTGTGGACTACGTGATCGGTATCGAATCACGAGGCTTCATGTTTGGCACTCCGCTCGCCTACCAACTCGGTGTCGGGTTCGTTCCCGTCCGCAAACCGGGCAAACTTCCAGCCGCCGTTCACTCAATGGAATATGACTTGGAATATGGTACCGATCGCCTCGAAATCCATCAAGATGCCCTCCCGCCCTCCAGTCGAGTCCTAATCGTCGATGACCTAATTGCCACCGGAGGCACTGCTGCCGCCACAGCTAAGCTCGTAGAACAATCTGGCTCCCACCTCGTCGGATTTGGTTTTATCATCGAGCTAACCCTCCTCGAAGGACGCAAAAACCTCCCCGACGTGCCGATCATTACCTTAGTTGAATATTAGGGCTGCATAGGGAAAAGGATGAAGGACGAAGGATGAAATACTTCCCTACTCCATCTCCCCATCTCCCCATCTCCCCATCTCCCCATCTCCCCATCCCCC
>JAAUSF010000047.1 GCA_012033255.1 Cyanobacteria bacterium RU_5_0 | reverse complement strand
TATGGGGGGGATGGGGGGGATGGGGGAGGGGGATTTTTGAGTTTTGAGTTTTGAGTTTTGAGTTTTGAGTGGCCGGGTTTTGCCAATCCTTAACTCTTGATTCTGGTTTGCGGGGTGGCTCTGAAGCAGATTCAGCGTTTGACTCTGACTCGTTCCACGGGATGTAGACAGTGGGATCATGATGATCGCCGATCGCTAACCCATAGAGCGACGTGTCGCGTGTTGCCCCATTCGTCTCCGCACCCCTCTGATTCTTTACCTCTGATTCCTGATCTCGAATCTTTACGCCCTCTATCTCATACACGCCTACACTCAAGGTTTGCTCTGGAACATATTGTCTGGCTCCATACTTGAGGCTGTCTTCCAGACGCGATCGCAGTTTTTCGATCGGCACGATCTCCCATACACAGCGACCAATCAGTTTTTCTTGCCAAAAATCCATTTGTTGCCGCCCCCCATCCTTAACAGAGGGACAGCCCAATAGCTCCAAGGCGGCATCGTTGATCGTGACAATTCTGCCCTGCATATCCGTAGAAATAACTGCATCAGAGAGGCTTTGCAGAATATCTTTCTGATATTGCTTCTCTAGCAGGACGCTTTCAAACAGTTGAGCATTTTCCAGGGCAATGCCTGCCTGGATATTGAATGCCCGCATGAATTCTTCGTCAGAACTGGTGAAGTTCCCCTGATTTTTGTTGATGAGTTGGGTAACGCCGATCAGGATGCCTTCGGAGTTGTAGACGGGCATACAGAGAATGTTGCGGGTGCGGTATCCGGTTTGACGATCGACCGTTGGATCAAAGCGGGGATCTTCGTAGGCGCTAGGAATGTTTAGGGTCTGTCCAGTTGAGGCGACGTAGCCTGCGATGCCGCGATCGGCTGGAATCCGAATTTCCATGATTGTTCTGCCGTCTGCTTTTGCCACTTTCGACCAGAGTTCTTCTTTCTCGCGATCGAGCAAAAACAGTGTGCTGCGGTCTGCCTGCATCAGGTCACGTGCTTCATCCATCACTGCCCGCAGCGTTTTTTCTAGATCGAGGCTCTGCCCCAGACACGAGGTTGCCTTAAGTAATGCCGCCACGCCGCGCTGATTCCGAGCCGCCACATAAAACGAATTGCAGCTTTCCAGGATAATTCCCATCGATTCGGCAAATTCCCGAAACAGTCGCTCATCCTCAGCATTAAAGGGTTCACTCCCAATCTTGTTGAGCAGTTGCACGACCGCGACTACCTGCTTTTTGGTACTGAAAATCGGCATACACAAAATATTGCGAGTGCGGTATCCAGTTTCGCGATCGACCTCTTTGTTAAAGAGTGGATGATTGTAGGCGTCAGGAATATTTAAGCACTCCCCGGTTGCCGCTACATGTCCGGCGATCCCCACTCGCAGAGGCACCCGAATTTCCAAAGACTTGCCATTCTCCCCTTGCGCTATCTTTGACCAAAGCTGTTCTCGTTCCTCATCTACCAAAAAAATTGTGGTGCGATCGGATTTAAAATCTGTCCAATCTTGAGGGTAAATGCCTCCAAGATTTGCTCCAACATCGTCTCCAGGGATTCGTTGTTGATCATGTCGATCGCCCGGAGAAAATGCTCAAACTCCTTAGTAATTTGACCGAGCAAATCTACGAATTTCTTGTAAGGCAAATCCTTAACACGATTGGTGAGATTACCTTTTCGACTCTCAGTGAGAGTTGCCAACATGCTATTGGAGGAACTATTGAAGGAGTTCGCTAGTGTCATGACGCTTCCCGGAACAATGTAGTTAACGTCCTATCGTCGTTGATTCCTTGAAACCAACCCAGTCTCAACCCCCTATTTGTTGGGTTACATCCTGTCATTCAATAGATTAACCCTGTTTTCCGGTCAATCCTTTGTAGAAAGCATAAGGGTTTATGTTAAAACCTGTTTAAAAAGTCCTTGATTGCCCCTAGCCCTTGATAGGTACGCCATTGCCGATCGAGTGAGCAGTGGCTCGAAAGTCCCTCTGTTTAAGGCTACCGTGTACACACAAGGGGTTGAATCTAACCCAACTCCTGCCCAACCGCCCCCTAACCCCCAATTCTGGGGGAACCGAACCCGGAACCGAACCGATCAAAGTCCCCCAGAATTAGGGGATTTAGGGGGCTAGACACCGTTCAATCTCAACCCGATCGACTGGTGTGTACACGGTAGCTGTTTAAGGGGATTGAGGGGATCGAAGTAGTCTAGGTAACTCATAAACGACTTTGTTAAAAGACTTCGTGAAACAGGTATTTTCGTTTTATCTGTAAGGGCAATATTGCTCTAGCTCGATCGTCTCGATCGCCCCAACTCAAAACTCAAAACTTCCCCACTCCCCTATCTTCGATATTCATCCCCGCAATCCCCAATCCGCTTAAACAGATCATGAGATTGGCTGAGAATGGCTTCGATCTGAGCATGGTCATCGGGATCGAGTGTGAAACTGAAGACACTCGCATTGTCCTGGATATGTTGTGAGACCCCTAGACGGGTACCAACAATGACGCCGCCGACAGCAGGGCGATCGAGAATATAACGAACGGCGACATTGGGGATCGTGACTTGGTGTTTCTGGGCGATCGAGTTGAGGGTCTTGAGCAACTGTTGAAATAGGCTCCAGCCGCCCCACGCATCAACCATCTGTTTGTATTTCCGCAGCGATGCGGTGCCTAAGTCCCATCGTCCGGGTTCCGCCTGATCTAAATAGTTTTTGGAGAACAAGCCGCCGCAGAGCGTTCCGTAAGTGAACAGCTTGATGTTATGGTCTCGACAGAATTTTACCATCGCTACTTCAGGGCGGCGATCGACGAGGGAATATTGCACTTGATTGGAGACAATTTTGATGCCGCTATCGACGATGATTTGCAGATGCTCTGTATCAAAATTGGTCAGCGCCAAATGACGGATTTTGCCCTCTAACTGAAGCTCTGTCATATAGTTGAGAGCATCCAAATAATTCTTATCTCGATACTCCCACCAATGGAATTGCAGCAAATCCAGGCAATCCGTTTGCATCCGACGACGGGAGATATCAATGTGTTCTTCGACGATCGATCGCGTCATCCGACCGGGACGAGGCACCCACTTGGTCAAGGCTTGAATCTTGGACAATGCCGCTTCACCCTTTGCGGCGGCGAACTGCCGTCGAAATTCACCTATGAAGTCTTCAGCAGGACCGTAGTGATCAGCCAGATCCCAGGTCGTGAAGCCTGCATCCACATACTCAAACATGGCAGGAATGGCTTTTCTGGGGTCGATCGTCCCATGCGTTCCAGACACTTGCCACATTCCGTTTAACATACGGCAGATGCTTAGATCCGGCGCGAATTGTAGTCTGCTTGTTTCTGATAGACTCATGCTATTTCTCAGGAATGTTACGCCGTATATATTACGTATTATTAAGTATACAATCTTGACAACCCGACTTCAGCGTAGCGAGGTCAGCCCGATCAGCTTTACTTATGAGCAACTCATCAAGCTATCAAGACCCCAAAAACACAGACTCTACCTTCGCTTCGTGCCTTTGTGTCTTTGTGGTTTAGAACAGCCGATCGCCAAGACCCGGAACTTGCCTGAGTTCAGAGCGTCAACCTTATGCGAAGATACTGAAGCGATTCATTAAATATTCTGAATAAAATTCCGGGTACATCAGCATAATCTCTCGATTATTCTTGATGGTTGATCAATAAGCTGGTGAAAAAAAATCTGCATCAATCCTGTTCAATCCAAGGTTGGCTGTAGGTGAATTAGCCAGATTTTTGTTCCGTATCCTGGTAAACTGCTTGTTTTCAAATTATCTAGCGATCGAAAGCCAGCTTCGTAATTGTGCGGATCAGATCGCTTGGATGTCGGAAGAGTGAGGAAGTTGAACGTAAGTCTCCGCTAGTTGCTATGAATTTAAAGATTGCTGGTCGATCGAGGAAGCTGCTCCTGTTGGCAGTAGCTAGCCTCTGCGGTTTAATGATCCTGCAAGTTGGGCAGAAAATGGTGACAGCCCTAGAGCTTGATACCCCCTCTGCAACAACTGATTTACAATCCTCTGATTGGACGGGCGATCCCTGGTTTTCGGCAACCCCCTCTCTAGGGTCGATCGCTCCTCCGCCTGATCAACCTTTGCAACAGCCGCTTTTAGGCACAACGACGCAGAATCCTGATTTAGAGTTGGGTTCCACTTCAGATGGATTTACCCCCAACCCATCGATCGCCCCTGGGCAACAACTCGTCGCCGTCAACGCTACAGATGCTAGCGCGATTCAGCAACCCGTTCCGCAAATTGACCCAAGCCAGATTAGCGTTAACGATTGGTATGGAGCCTCATTCCCGGTTGAGAACTTTCAAGCCTATACCTCTCCCTTTGGCTATCGGCAATCTCCTGATGGCGGCTATTCCACGGAGTTTCACTATGGCTTGGATATGGCGGCTCCTGAAGGCAGTTACGTCCGCAACTGGTGGCAAGGCACGGTGATCGAAGTTTCAGACGATAGCAACTGCGGCACATCTGTGGTGCTTCAGTCGGGTTCATGGACGCATATTTACTGCCATATGCAGGGGCATGTCGAAGAAGATGAGAATGGGCGATATGTGATCGATCGCGATGGTGGCATTCAGATCTGGGAAGGACAGGACATTCCGGCAGGTGCCCGGATTGGTCGAGTTGGCATGACCGGACGCACGACAGGACCCCACCTCCATTGGGGCTTAAAATATAGCGAAAACTGGGTCGATCCGGCACTGGTATTACGAGCGATGTATACCACTCAACAAACCGCCTCTCAGTAGAAGCGTGTGATTAAACGTCATCCCTGAGTATTGCTACTCATTTCGACTGTACGGTTCGCACACATCGGTATCTTCCAACTCCCTTAAAGCGAGGTTTGCCACTTCGCCTACCGTTGATGTCACCCTTGAGCCAGCGCTCAAAAGTCTTGTCCACTCGCGCAATGACATCTTGCAATGTGTGAGACATGAGTAATGGGTAATGTTTACATAATGTTGATCAGTAATTGGTAACTCCTCATCACCCATTCCCCACATCATCCAGCCAATGCCAACCCATCTGCTCTTGGCTCTGAAGCGGCAATGAGAATATCGCCTTGTCGTAGAATAATTTGTCCTTTGCCGAAACTTCTGCCTTCGGGGAGGATTTGGACAGCGTGACCTCGATCGGCTAATCCTAACGCGATCGATCGAGACACCGTTTGTTCTAGAAATACATTCATTCCTGTCGTGACTTGCCACCGGGGAGCATCGAGGGCGGCTTGCGGGTTCATGTCATAATCGGTCAGGTTGACGACCATTTGCAGGTGTCCTTGGGGTTGCATATGGGCACCCATCACGCCGAAGGATGCTAACGGCTGACCGTTTTGAGTTAAAAAACCAGGAATGATCGTATGGAAGGGGCGTTTGCTGGGTGCAAAATGGTTAGGATGCGCTGGATCGAGGGAGAAACCCATGCCGCGATTCTGGAGGGCAATGCCTGTATTGGGGACAAGAATGCCGCTCCCGAAGCCTTCATAGTTAGATTGAATGAACGATACCATCAGGTCTTGATCAGCGGTTGCCAAATAGACGGTGCCGCCAGTGGGAAGGTCGGCTTGGGCGTAGAGGGCACGATCGCCAATTAATTCTCTCCTTTGAGCCGCATAACCCTTGTCTAGCAACTGTTCCGTCGCTACTTGCATCCAATCTGGATCGGCAATATGTTGATACGCATCGGCAAATGCCAATTTCATCGCCTCAATTTGCCAATGAAAACTGGTAATTGAATCACGCGAATATCGAGGCAAATCAAAGCCTTCCAAGATATTTAAAGCCATCAATGCGGCGATCCCCTGTCCGTTAGGCGGAATTTCCCAAACGGTGACATCTCGATAGGGGGTGGAAATGGGCTGTACCCACTGTGGTTGATGCGCCGTCAAATCTGCCTTGGTCAAAAAACCGCCTGTATCCGAGGCGAATGCTTCAATTTGGGCGGCCAGGGTTCCTCGGTAAACGCTTTCTCCGCCCGTTGCCGCAATGTCGCGTAGAGTAGTGGCGTGTCCTTGGCTACCCCACATTTCACCTGGCTCAGGGGCACGATCGCCCTTAAAAAACACCTGCTTAAATGGCTGAAAAACTGGGTCAGTCAACGGAACAAACAAAGCTTCTGCCGATCGCCATGCTCGTGCTGTTTCTGGTGAAACTGGAAACCCTTGCTCCGCATACCGAATCGCTGGTTCAAATAATTGCTCAAACGGTAATTTGCCCCATTGTTCCCAGAGCGATCGCCATGCGGATACGGCTCCCGGAACGGTTACAGGTAACCAGCCAAACTGCGGCATTCGATCGAGTCCAGCCAAGTGATCACGCTTCAGATTTTGATGACTTTTACCAGATGCATTCAGACCGTGAAGCTGTCCATCCCAGACTAAAGCAAACGCATCTGAGCCAATCCCATTAGACGTAGGTTCCACAACTGTAAGGGCGATCGCCATTGCAATGGCAGCATCCACGGCATTTCCACCCGCCCAAAACATCTCCATGCCCGCCAACGTTGCGAGAGGCTGACTGGTTGCGGCTGCATATCTACGACCTAAGATAACTCGTCGCGAAGAGGGGTAGGGATAGTCAGTGAGATTGTTTGGCATGATGCGGAACCCTGGCGATCGAGTGATTGCTGGAATTAGCGTACCGCAGATCATCACAATCATCTGTAGCCGTATGAGCGAAGCGGAATGCTACTTTAGAGAAGATCCCAATCGGATCTGTAAATTTTGCCTTGAGTGTAAGTTTTGAGTTAGCTTGTGACTTCTGCCTTTGCTGCTGAACGACTTCTTTTTACCCCTGCTACCCCGATCGCAGAGGCAATTCCGATTATTTTTGCATTCCCCAATGAATATAGCGTCGGCATTACCAGCCTTGGATATCAGGTGGTGTGGGCAACGTTCGCTTCTCGTTTGGATATGCAGGTGAGCCGATTGTTTACCGATATCCATGAACCATTGCCTGCTAACCCTGAATTGCTCGGATTTTCCTTTTCTTGGGAACTGGATTATGTCAATATTTTGAGCCTGTTGGAATCGCTGGACATGCCGATTCGGACGGACGATCGCTCCGAGAATCATCCCCTCGTTTTTGGAGGAGGTTCCGTGCTGACGGCTAACCCAGAACCCTTTGCCAACTTTTTTGATCTGATTTTGTTAGGAGATGGAGAACTCCTGCTCGGTGAATTTATCGAGGCCTATCAGGAAGTTCGTCATGCCGATCGCCAAACCCAATTACGGCATCTGGCGCAAGTGCCCGGAATTTACGTGCCGAGCCTTTACACGGTGATGTATGACAGCCCGGATGGAGCCATCCAGTCAATTCAGCCGATCGATTCTACGATTCCGGCACAGGTGCAGAAGCAAACGTATCGCGGGAATACGCTGTCTGCTTCAACAGTGGTGACGGAAAAAGCCGCCTGGGAAAACATTTACATGGTCGAAGTCGTGCGGAGTTGCCCAGAGATGTGTCGCTTCTGCCTCGCCAGTTATCTGACGTTGCCGTTCCGGACAGCCAGCCTGGAAGGAGCATTGATTCCGGCGATCGATCGAGGACTCCGGGTAACGAACCGTCTCGGACTTTTGGGCGCTTCAGTCACGCAACATCCTGAATTTGAAGCGTTACTGGAACATCTCGATCGCCCTGAGTATGATGAGATTCGCGTTAGCATTGCTTCAGTTCGCACGAATACGGTGACAGAAAAATTGACTCGAATGCTGGTAAAACACGACACCCGATCGATCACGATTGCCGTTGAAAGTGGCAGCGATCGGTTGCGCCGGATCATCAACAAGAAGTTGCAAAATGATGAGATTATTCAAGCGGCAATCACTGCGAAAGTGGGTGGTTTGAGTGCGATGAAGCTCTATGGGATGGCTGGCATTCCGGGTGAAGAACCAGAGGATTTAGATCAAACGGTGGCAATGTTGCGATCGATCAAAAAAGCCGCTCCCGGTTTGCGATTGACCTTTGGATGCAGCACCTTTGTCCCAAAATCACACACGCCATTTCAATGGTTTGGTGTGAATCCGGATGCTGAAAAACGACTGAAATCCTTGCAAAAACAGGTACGATCGCAAGGCATTGATTTTCGTCCTGAAAGTTATAACTGGTCAGTCGTTCAGGCGTTGATTTCTAGAGGCGATCGACGTTTATCCCACTTATTGGAACTCGTTCGTCATTATGGTGATTCGATCGGCAGTTATCGTCGGGCATTCAAAGAACAGCGAGGCAAATTACCGGATTTAAACTTCTATGTTTATGAACAGTGGTCAACCGATCGGGTGCTTCCGTGGAGTCATCTTCAAGGCGCATTACCACAAGCCACATTGGTGAAGCATGTGCAGAGTGCGATGGCAGAGCAGGATTTGTAAAATGTGGCATGGAAATCAGTGCGATCGCGCCAATACCACTTGGTTCTCTCCAACGTTGGGAGGCTGAGGACGAATCCGGAGTTTTTTGACTTTTCAAAAATCCTCTAAAAGACTAACCTTAATAAGCAGGGACTTCTTGATTCAGACTTAAGCTTTTTCCATCCAAAGGCTCAATTACAGGCTTGGACGCAACTCAGCTTTCAGTGCTTGAATTTTATTTATTTGTCATAGAGGGTAAACTGGTAATGTCAGAAGAAACTATAACTCACCTCGCCGTTAATCAGCCGAGAGTAGAAGCACTTCAGGATACCAATAGCTTATCGCCTGTGAATGGAGATGGGTCGGGCAACAACCTTGACAAAATTAAGGAACTCCTATTTGGTGTCCAGACGCGAGAATACGAAAAACGGTTTGCTCGGTTAGAGGAACGTTTGAGCCGGGAGTGTGTCAGTTTGCGTGAGGAAACTCGGAATCAGCTAGACGCGATCGAACAGCACGTCCGTCAATCGATCGATGCTTTAGCGGCTGACCTCAAGACTGAACAAACTCAACGCAATGAAGCACTCAGGGGGTTGGATGAAGGATTTAAGACGGCGGCTCGATCGCTGAAGAAGCACATTGATCAGCTTGAAGAACAAACAAGTCAGCGACAGCGGGAATTGCGTCAGCAGTTTTTGGAGCAATCGAAAACGTTGGACGATGAGATTCGACAAAAATACCAGGAGATTCTGACGATTTTAGAGCGGAGGACTCAGGAAATTCAGACGGAAAAAGCCGATCGCTCAGCACTCGCATCGTTATTCAGGGAATTGGCGAACCGAGTTAATAATCAAGATATTCCTGGTAATCCCTGACATTATCATGTCGTATGGCAGATATGCATCACCCTGAGAGGGCAAAGCAGCCTCAAGATGATTCGGCTCCTTCTTTGACAGAATCAGAGGTGTTGGCTGAACTGTTCGAGTTGTTCAATGCCTCCACGCCATCTCAGCCCAACTCATCTCTGGATGCCATCATTCAGCCTCGCAATTCACCAGCCCATACCTGTTCAGAGACTTCTGCTTCCTCTACGGCTGACCCGGATTTGGCACAAGTGTTTCAGCACTCTGCGGATTCGATTTTAGAAAATTCAGATTCCCTCTCACCGGATCACTCATTCGCTGAACTTCAAAAACTATTGTTTAATTTTGATCAAGCGCAACTGAATCAACTTAAACATCGGTTGGAAGAGCCGGAGCAACGGGCAGCCGATGTCGGGCAGGTTTTGCGTCAAGCGATTCTGTTGCAATCAATGGAAACTGAACAGTACAATCTGTTCGTGGCGGCAATGATGCCAACGGTTGAGCAAGCCATTCAAGAGTCGGTGCAAAACGATGAACAGGTGATTGCCGATGCCATCTTTCCGATCGTCGGTCCCGCCACTCGCAAAGCGATCGCCACAGCCTTAGAAAGTACGATTCAACGGCTGGATCAACTGCTGGAGCAGAGCTTGTCGCCGAGTGCGTTGCAGTGGAAACTCGAATCGCTTCGTACTGGTAAATCCTTTGCGGAGGTGGTGCTATTACGAACTCTCCTGTTTCGGGTAGAGCAAGTGTTCCTGATTCATCGCTCCACTAGTTTGCTGCTCCAGCATGTCGTCGCTCCGTCTGTTGCTGCTCAAGATCCGGCACTAGTATCTGCTATGCTGCAAGCGATCACAGACTTTGTACAAGACTCGTTTACAGTGCAAGCTGGAGATAGGCTGGAAACGCTGCGGTTTGGCGATTTGACGATCTGGATTGAACAAAGTCCACAGGCTATCCTGGCAGGTGTGCTGCGGGGGCAAGCTCCGGTAGAATTGCGGGTCGTGTTTCGGCAGGCGATCGAGCGCATTCACCGGGATCTAGGTTTGGCATTAGTCGCTTTTCAAGGTGATTCTTCTCCCTTTACTGCGGCTCGTCCCCACCTGGAAGCCTGTTTTCAGACAGAGTATAAAGCGTCAGAACACAAAAAAGGTCGTCCTTACTTCTGGGCACTTGCTGCCTGTGTCACCCTGGGATTAGGAATTTGGGGATATCAGGACTGGCAAGCCAGACATCGCTGGACAGCTTATCTCAAGCAAATGGGGGCTGAACCTGGTATTGTGATCAACTCAGCAGAAAAACGGTGGGGCAAATTCTTCATTTCTGGATTGCGCGATCCCTTGGCAATTGATCCAGCAACGCAGTTATCTATTAACGGGATCAATCCCAACTCCGTGATCAGCCAGTGGCAACCGTATTTGTCGCTGCATCCTCAACTGATGGAAGCGAGAGCAAAACAGATTCTCCAACCGCCTGCAACGGTATCGATCGCTGTTAATGAAGCCGGTGTTTTGTCGGCGATCGGTTCGGCTCCGTTGAATTGGATTGAGGAGACTCGTACATTAGTACGCGCCATTCCAGGAATCACTCAGTTCAAAAACGAGGTGGCGATCGCTGAACTGCAAGCCCTGGGCGACAGCCGCAGCCGGATTGAAGCCCAAATTTTGCTGTTTGAAGAGAATACGACCAATCTGTTGACCCATTCGCAGACGTTAGATGCACTGGTCAAGGAAATTCAAACCCTGACTCAACTTACCGCTCTATTGCATCGGCAGGTTCGCATTCAAATCATTGGACGGACAACCCCACGTGGCACAGTGGCTCAAAATGTTCTCCTCAGTCAAGAACGGGCTAACGCTATTTTAGAAATACTCGTTGCCAAAGGGGTGCAACCTGCGAACTTAGTGGCGATCGGCATTGGCGCTAGTCAACCGCTCTCTAATCCTCAAATTCCCAGTGATCAACTCAATCGCAGTGTCACATTCAAAGTGCTTTTCACGGAGACTTCTATCCCAAGGACAGGTAGCCCATGATTCAGAAAAAGGTGTGTATGGTGGGTGCCTTTGCGACTGGCAAAACTAGCTTAGTTGCCCGGTTTGTATCCTCTATCTACTCGGAGACATATCAAACGACAGTCGGCGTCAAGATTGACAAAAAGCTAGTTCAGATGGGTGAACAAGGGTTGATGCTGATCCTGTGGGACTTGCACGGCGAGGATGATTTTCAAAAGCTGCGTTTGTCTTACTTGCGCGGTTCGTCTGGCTATTTCTTGGTTGTCGATGGGACTCGTCGCGCCACGCTTGACAAGGCATACATCCTGCAAAGCAAAGTGGAAGCGGAAATTGGTGTGGTGCCGTTTGTCCTGTTGCTCAACAAGACAGATTTGCAGGACGATTGGGAACTGGAAGACAGCGCGATCGCTGAAGCCGTCAACAAAGGATGGACAGTGATCAAAAGTAGTGCCAAAACTGGGCTGGGCGTTGAAGAAGCCTTTTTAACCCTGTCAAGAAAAATGTTGGAGATCTAAATGCTTACCCTCCCGGCACCTGTACTGAACTACCTGTTCACGACGACCATTGCAAACCGCTCTCCCGCCTATCTTTTCATCTCCAAAGATGGGCATTTGCAAGATTGGGGTGGCAAACTCAGTACTTATGGTGTCACGAATCTCCAACGGGGAGAAGCGATCAATAGCCAGGTCTTCTTTCTAGAAGGGTTGCTGCCGCTAAATGAGACAGAACTTTTTCTGCCGCGCATGAAAACCAATGATGGACTGTGTGCAGATGTCTACCTGTTTCCTGGCTCAGAAGGTGACTGGATACTCTTGCTCGATGCTACACTCGACGAACTTCAGCATAGTCTTCTACAGCAGTATCGTAATGATTTGAGTCTGCTACAAAACAGACATGCTCAGCTATTCAGCCAGCAGTTAGGTGATCCTGTGACAGACCTTTCACCCGCCTTGCTCACTCTATTGCCAGATGGAGAGCGTAAAGACGTGACGATTTTATTTGCCGAGCTGCGGGATTTTATCCCTTATAGTGAGCAAAATCCGCCAGGAGCCGTTTTCAGGGCGCTGAATCTTTATTTGCGGAGCATGATTCAAGCGGTTGTGAGTGAAGCTGGCACTGTGGATAAGCTGATTGGTGATGTGGTGATGGCGTGCTTTGGGGTGCTACCTGCCACAGGATCTACTGCCACTCATGCCATTCAAGCTGCCCTCCGAATTCTAGAATCTGTTCAGGATATCAATCGGCTCAGGCAAGCCGAACACCAGCCCGTCTTTGAAGTGGGAATTGGGATTGCCTCCGGTCTCATTTCCTTTGGCATTCTTGGCAGTCGGAATCACAAAACGCTGGGTGCGATCGGGCACTATGTCAATTTAGCTGCAACCTTGCAACGACGAGCCAATCCGAGTGAGATCTTAGTTGATGCTAATACGTTTAACCAGGCAAAGGAAATGCAATTTTATTTTTCGGCAACCGATCGCTCAGTTTCAGGGCTGATTGAGCCAATTCAAATCTATTCTTTAAGCAAAGAATGAGTGAATAAGAGTGAATAAAATGATGTGCGAGATCATGAACGAACTATTCGCCGCATTAAATCAAGTTGTCCTGGAACGAATCGATAATCGATCGTTTCACTTGATCGGGACAATGCCTGATTGGTTCGGACAATTTTTTTCAGAGATATCTACCGCCCAAAGTCGCTTTAGCCTGGAAAAAACCTTTCCGTTTCTGGAGAACTTTTTAATTGATGCAGAACACTTTTGGCAGGAGAGCGATCGAGGTGTCCTGAAATCAGGATTTTGGAGTGAGCCGAATCCGCAAGGGCAAGACTATCAACTGGAAGCTTTAGCCGTTTGCTTAAGTGACAAAAAAATTCTGTTAATTGAGCTAGCAGAATCAGCGTATCAAGAGAAATATGCCTTGCTCCAAACGGGTAGAGACAATCAATTAAGCTATGACAGTTTAGTGAAAGAAATACAGAAAAAAGAAATTTTACTGCATTGTATTTTCCATGATTTAGTTGGGCAAATTACAGCGGTTAGCAATTGTCTGGAACTACTCGGTCTTGAATCATTATCTGTTCGAGGACGGGACTACATAAGCGTAGGTCGTAGACAAATTAACCAACAAGCAGAATTAGTTCAAGAGATTTTGCAAGCCTTTTCTGCTGAAATGGAATTACTTCAGAATGCAATCACCGATCCAACTCAAGCCCCTGATTTGTTGATCTGTACACAGAATGTAGTAGACATGTTTTTACCAAGCTTCTTAGCCCGAAAAAAACATCTTCAGATGCATCCAGAAATTGAACGCATTGGAAACTGGAAGGTAATAGGAGAGCGATCGCGCCTCGAACGAATTTTATTGAACTTGGTCGAGAATGCCCTTCGACACACTCCCGAAGGCTCCACAGTACAAATTAATTTGCATCAAGAAGAAGAGTTTATTCTCTGTACTGTTGATGATCAAGGTTTAGGTGTGCCGCCAGAGTCAGTGAAATACTTATTTCAGCGATTTTTTCAAGTCAAAGGACGTGCAGGTAAAGCGGGACTAGGACTTTATTTTTGTCGGATCACCGTTAAGCGGTGGGGAGGAGCGATCGGGTATGAGCCTTTAGCGGAAGGAGGGGCACGATTCTGGTTTCGGTTGCGTAAATTCGAGTTACACCAAAGTGAACCAACCATGAAAAACCCCCCATACCCCCTTTAATCCTGATGTCCTAACCTTTATGGCGACAGCCATAATTTCCATTCCTTAGCCATTCGATCGCAACTCGTTAACTTTCTTGAATGGCAGGAGCCGATGCTAATGTGTTTGCCCCTTACACTCGCAGATTACTCAACAGCTTTGAATCGGTATCGCAAGGGGTGAGAAGGGCTACCGTGTACACACCAGTCGATCGGGTTGAGATTGAACGGTGTCTAGCCCCCTAAATCCCCTAATTCTGGGGGACTTTGATCGGTTCGGTTCCGGGTTCGGTTCCCCCAGAATTGGGGGTTAGGGGGCGGTTGGGCAGGAGTTGGGTTAGATTCAACCACTTGTGTGTACACGATAGGTGAGAAGGGAGGGAGTGAGGGGGCGGGCGATCGCTCCTAAAATAGAACTCATGAATGCAGAATCCTGAAACCGTTATGACTCGTCTCCTCATACCCCAATCGAGTTCGATCGTTTATTCCAGTTCTGATGGTGAACCGTTGGCAGAAACTTACATCCACCTCTACGCGATCTTGGTAACGCTGGAAGTCCTTAAACAGTATTTGCAGGGACGACAGGCAACTGTTTTGGCAAATCAATTTCTTTACTATTCAGAGGGATTTCCTCGGTTGCGAGTTGCGCCTGATGTAATGGTAATTTTTGATGTGACTCCTGGAGGGCGAGACAATTACAAAATTTGGGAAGAAAAGCAGGTTCCTATTGTTGTTTTTGAGATGACTTCGGAGGGTACCAAAAATCAGGATCAAGGATTTAAAAAAACGCTCTACGAACAGCTTGGAGTCCAGGAATATTGGCTATTTGACCCCAAAGGTGAGTGGATTTCGGAGCAGTTGCAAGGCTATCGATTGGATGGCGATCGCTATAAACTCATCACCGATGGACGCAGCGATCCATTGCAACTTCGCTTACAGGTCGAAGGAGGACTGATTGGGTTCTACCGGGAGGACACTGGAGAAAAATTGTTGATCCCAGAAGAATTGGCGCAAGCCCTCCAAGCCACAGAAGCACGGGCAGAACAAGCAGAAATGCGGGCAGAACAAGCAGAAATGCGGGCAGAACAGGCAGAAGTTCAGGTGGAACAGCTAAAAGCACAGTTGCGGGCACTCGGCATTCACCCTGATGAACCACAACCTTCTTAGAGTTAACTTTCTTGAATGGCAGGAGCCGATGCTAATGTGTTTGCCCTTTCTTGCATTATTTCAATATCTGACTCAGACCAAGGACGAACGGATTGACAATGGTGAGCCGCTAACAAGCCCCACAGTCCTTTTGTAGTCAGAATAGGTACAACGAGATTGGCACGAACTTGCATCCCACGGAGAAAATCCCGATGACATGCCTGAATCGGTTCTTGTTCGATATCTGCGATCGCCCGCACTCGCCCTGCTAAGTATAAGGCAGCATACTCCTCGTTAAAGCATTCATCAGGTCCAGTGGAACCGAAAATCGAATATTGTTCAGAACTGAATGCTTCAAACGTGACTCGCCCTTCCCACTGGCGGCAGAAGTAATAGAGAACAACCCGATCGACCTTGAGGGAATCTCTAAGCTGATTGACAGTGTATTCAACAATGGCATCTCGTTCTAAGGTTTTCGCAAGATGGCTGACAATTCGTTGCAACCCATAATCAGCAGTAGACATTTGGTTAGTATTCGAGATTTGAGGAGAAAAATTAGGAACTGATCCGGAAGACATCAAACTCACCAATTAAGCTTTGCGGAGTGATTGAACATCTTTACATAGTAACGCCAGTTATATCTGACCATACGACACCCCCAAGCCAGAGACTTGAGCCGACGATCGCTCCTAAAATAGAAACTCCCCCCTCATCCCCTCCCCATGCCCCCCTTCACCCTTCTCCTCGGACAACCGCAAGCGATCGAACTCCTCACCCGTGCTGTCACCCAAAACCGCATTGCTCCAGCCTACCTATTTGTAGGGGCACCTGGAGTTGGACGCAGCCTAGCCGCCCGTTGCTTTGCAGAACTATTGCTTATTCCTCATTCCTCATTCCCCATCTCTCATCATTCATCGCTCCGATCGCGCATCGAACAACGCAACCATCCTGATCTGCTATGGGTGGAACCCACCTATCTGCATCAAGGCAAGCGATATTCGGCAGCAGAGGCGACCGAATTGGGATTGAAACGCAAAGCTCCGCCAGAAATTCGCTTGGATCAGGTGCGGGAGATCGCTCAGTTTCTCAGTCGCCCCCCCTTGGAAGCTGAGCGATCGGTCATTGTCCTCGAATGTGCCGAAAGCATGGCAGAACCCGCCGCCAATGGACTGTTGAAAACCTTGGAGGAGCCAGGAAAAGCAACCCTGATTTTAATTGCACCTAGCACCGAATCATTGCTGCCCACATTGGTGTCGCGCTGTCAACGCATTCCGTTTCGTCGATTGGATGAGGAAACGATCGCGCAGATTCTTACTCAGGCAGATTATGAGGAAATTTTGCAGCATCCGGATGTGTTAGCCTTGGCGCAAGGGAGTCCGGGAGAGGCGATCGTCCATTGGCAGCAACTTCAAGCGATTCCACCCGATTTACTCTCCGCCGTTACTCAAATCCCAGATTCCTTAAGAAGCAGCCTAGAATTGGCTCGGAAAATTGCTCAAACCCTCGATACTGAAGCACAACTTTGGTTAGTAGATTATCTTCAACAGCACCATTGGCAACGATCGGGCCAATCCACTCGTTTGCAACCCTTGGAAAATGCCCGTCGCTATTTGCTTCAGTTTGTTCAACCCCGTCTAGTTTGGGAAGTCACGCTGATGGCAATGCGATAGGGTGGTGTTTGCTTTTTAGCGTTCAGCATAGACATGAGTTAAGGCTCCTAAACCAAGAAGGATTGTTTTTTAATCGTTCTCTCCGGAAATTCTCAGGTTTGAATCAGGGAATACTCAGTCTTGAGGCGCACTGTAACAGTTAGGCAAATCGAAGTGTTCCTGCAATTTAAGGTGTTCCATATTCAATCTGCATCAATGGAGTGAGCATCTTGCCCATTTCACAAAGATTCTGAAAAATCTATGTTGTGCAAATTGAGTGGGTTCAGCTTAGAAAGTGACCCTTAATCAAAACTCAGAGGAATGTGTCATGAAAGTTGGCTTTTTCAATCTCAAGTCAGTTGTGCCACTGGGCATCATTTCTACGATGACTTCAGTTCTTTTAATGGCGATCGGGAGCGCAACGATCGCCAATCCATCGACTGAAGCACCTTCTTCAGTTACATCTGATCAAGTAGTTGCCCAAGAACGGATCGTGATTGACGCAACGGGCACGTTTGTTGCAGCCGAAGCTCCAACAACAGGAACCGCTCGAATTGTTGAGGAAGGAGGGCAGCGTTATTTAGAGTTGGATTCTGCCTTCAGCACAACGGATGAAGCTCCTGATTTACATGTCTTGTTAGAGGTGGCTGAAGTTCCTCCGTCAAGCTACTCCGATTTTGGTAGCTATATAAATTTGGGGAGTCTAGAGCAATTCAATGGTTCTCAGCGTTACCCGATTCCAGATGCGATCGATGTTTCTGAGTTTAAGTCCGTGGTCATCTGGTGCCGAATGGTAAATGTGACAATGGGCTATGCTAGCCTTGAGGGAGACAATAGCGCCAACGCCCAGTAGATCTTTACTAGTCAAGGTTCACGGCTTACAGTCTTCCCTGATGATGTCGCTCTTCGTGAGGCATTAAAGAGTGAGGTTTTTCTAAGCCGTGAGCTTCCATCAGGGCTTGATCGCCCATGATTTGTCTGGGATTGCCGTCAGCTACGATGTGTCCTGAATCCATTAAGATGACGCGATCGCACACTTCTAAAATCAGTTCTAAGTCATGCGAGGAAATCAGCAGCGTTTCTTGGGATTGTTGTAAGAAGCGAATTAAGCGACGACGGGCACGGAGATCTAGGCTGGCAGACGGTTCGTCGTACAGCACAATTTTGGGGTGCATTGCCAAGACGCCTGCGATCGCCACCATCTGTTTTTCACCGCCTGATAGATGATGGGGTGGACGATCGGCAAAGGCTTCCATACCCGTCAGCATCAGGGCTTCAGTGACGCAGCGATCGACTTCTTCCGGTGATAAACCCATGTTTTGCGGACCGAATGCGATATCATCCCGCACGGAAGCTGAAAAGAGTTGATCATCGGGAGCTTGAAACAACAGCCCAATTTCAGAATAGAACTGTCCTGGTATCACTGATTTACCAAATAGCTGAATGGCTCCCGCTGTGGGAGCCAGTACGCCGCAAATCGTCAGAAAAAATGTCGTCTTCCCGCAACCATTGTGACCGATTATTCCCACCCGATCGCCCATCTTCACCTGCGTGGTCACATCTCGCAGAATATCGGGTTTGTCGGGATAGGAGAAGCAAAGATTCGTGACGGCGATCGCAATGTCCGTTTCAATGAGTGAATCTACTCCGGGTAATAGGTTGCTTCGAGGCATGAGTTTAAGGTGATGAAAAGTACAGCAAAAGTTCGGTCATAAAAAACGCTGTAGCCGTTAATAAAGTGATGCTGAATGCAATCAGGCTAAGATGATCGCTGAAAAAGCTTTTTGGAGTCGAGGCGATCGCGGAATGATTCACCCTGGCATTCCCATATCCGCGCAATCGCATGGCTTTGTAAATGCGCTCAGACTGTTCGTAGCTTCGGATAAACAGCGTTCCCGTTAAAGAAGCAAAACGACGCAAATTCCCTATATTGGGAATGAAAAATCGTTCAGACTTAGATTGACTGCGAAATCCGCGTAATCGCATTGCCTGCCTCATTGTGGCTAAGTTTCCGGCGATTTCATAGAGATAGCGATAGGATAACAGCGTCATATCTGCCAGAATGACGGGTAAACCGAGCGATCGCATGGCTTTCACCAGTGTCAAAAAGGGTGTCGTTCCCAACAGCACAAATCCTGTAATCAGAATGGCTAGAAACCGACACGCAATTAATAGTACCGCCCAACATCCTTCTTGTCGCACCGTTAGCCACCCCCACTGCCAAATCACTGTCTCACCCGATAGAAACGGCAACACCACTACAATCCCTAACAAGAAAATGCCGGGATAGCGCAATCGCTTCAGCAAAACCGACAATGGCAACCTCGACGCTATATAGAGTACAGTCGTCACCACCACCACCGCAGGCAATAGCCTGACATCCTCCACAAACGCAAACGCAAAGATGAGAGCCAGCAACCCCACTAACTTCGATCGTGGCTCCCATCGGTGTATCAACGAATCTAGATGAGCATACTCATCCAACTCCACCCTCATGCCCTATCCCTCTTCATCCTTGATCATTTCAGCCCTCTAAATCCCCCAATTCTGGGGGACTTTGACCTTTGAACAGTTATCCTTGATCATTTCAGCCCCTAGCTCCCCCAATTCTGGGGGACTTTGAACAGTCATCCCTGATCCCTCATTTTTCATTTTTCATTTTTCATTTTTCATCCTTCCCTAACTCTCCAGCAACTCCGGCTTCACTCGTTGCAAGAATAGCGCCAGCATCACTGTAAATGTGCCCTCAATCAGCATCAGGGGAATATGAGCCAGGGTGAGTCCGTAGATGGCAGCTTGTTCAGTTGTCGCGTTGAATCCGGAGGGAATGGTGGTGATGATTAGGGCAAAGAAGATGAGGGCAGCGACGCCAATGCCAACGGCTCCCGCTAGAAACGCAAATATGCCTGTTGTCCAACGATCGCTCCTTCCTCGTCTCACGTGATACCGCAGTTGGAAAACATGGTATGCCAACAGTGCTGGAACGCCCATCATCACGGCATTTACGCCGATCGTAGTCAATCCACCATGTCCGATAATGATCGCCTGAAAGAACAACCCAATCAAAATGGCTGGAAAGGCGTGATAGCCCAACATGGCACCAAGTACGCCATTGAACACGAGATGCACACTGGCAGGCGGAATGGGGATGTGAATGGAGGAGGCGACGAAGAAGGCGGCAGTTAGAAGGGAGGCTTTGGGAATTTGAGCCGTTGGATCTTTTTGTCGATTAATCTGCCGTAAACAATACCAGGTGACGGGGGTAGCGATCGCATATCCCCCAATGCAGGCTTGAGCCGGAAGAATTCCATCAGGAATGTGCATTCTGCTGCTTCCTGCGCGAGAAGAACAGTGCCGTCCCTACGAAGCCCCAAATTACGGCTCCTGCCATGACACCCTTCTGCAAGGGCGTGTAGTTGCCTAACCCATCGGCGGTTGGATTGGGTTCAGCCCCTCCCGTTGTTCCTCTAACCGAAACATTGACAATCCCACCATGTCCAGCTTGGCGCACCGAGACCTCCCAGTTTCCTGCCTTTGTCGGGTCGGGTGTAAAAATAAAATGTCCCTTCGCGTCAGTGGTGCCTGTCAACCAGGGTTCCGAGGGATTGTCAGGAGTGTAAATGGCAACTTGGGCATCCGCCATCGGTTCTCCAGTGTCATAGATCGCATTAATTTGCACCGCTTGAACGGTTTGATGGTCGATTTTGATGCCGTGGGCAACTGCGCTGCCCTGAAACCCTAGCGCCGGAAGCAATACTAAGGGTAAAAGCCACGATCGCTTCATGAGGTTAATTTTGCCTCCTTGCAATGTCCTTCACCAACGTGCCCCAATGAAGGAAGGATCTCAAGCAACTTATTGTAGTCCGCTTCAGAAAGCTGTTCTTTCAATGCCTCCGTATCTACATCAAGCTGTCCGTTTTGTGCCAGTGTTGCCAATGGCTGGAACCCCAATGCACCTGTATTGAGGCTATCGTCTGCTGGAGTATCTGCATCGCCAAACAAGTGATCAAAGTGGAAAGTTGCCTCTAGATCAGCCGTACTTCCCGCTTCCAGAATACCTTTACGGTTCTCTCCCACAAAGTCGCCACAGGTGAATGCCAGTTCGGGATCAATCTTGAGGACAAAATTGACCGTCTGACCATCCTTCAAAGCGGTTCCTTGTAGCCATAACGGGTATCCCTGTGCGGCTCCTTCCGGTGAATCAACCATTTCCCACGATAGCGCGTTATATCGACCTGCCGGAGCCGGAACCTCGGCAACCAAAATTGGTTCAGCGTTTTCATCGCCTTCGGCTAGGTCGATCGTTTTTACCCCTTCAACCTCTACAGTTTCCTTTGCTTGAGGTTCCCCTTCCTGTTCAGCCTCATAAGGGGGTTCCGTTTGATAAGCGGTGATATCTGCCAGAGTCACGTAAACATGATCAAAGCTCATCTGCCAGCCATCTTTAGAGACAAAGCCTTGGCGAACAAAATCTTCTCCATTCGCACGGATTTGCAAGGTTCCTTCTCCACCTTCTCCGGTGGGTTGCTTTGTTGTAGGCGCTTCGGCTTGAGGAGCTTCAGGGCTAGCACAGCCTTGGATGATTCCTGTTCCTATCAAAACAATATTGACTAGGATTACGAATTTTTTGTTCATGAACGACCCACCTCGTCACCCTTTTCAATAGTTTTCAGCAGTTTATCCACTCCACAACTCCTAGTAACTCAGCTTCTTCCCAGAAATTCAATCCTCTAGTGGGGGATAATCGATGTAATTTAGGGTTAATTTCAGGTCTGGTTCTTCCTTAAATCGCAAAGATCTCTCCCAGGTAGGAGTGCTTGTAACCACTCAATGTCCGGTGGAGCGGTTAGCTCTGGTTTTCTGAGTCTCCAGGCTAAACCTCTAGACTTGAAAGGGAATAGTAAGTTATCATTGTCGATTGTGAGTTTTGCTGCTAAATCAGATGAATGCTCAAGAAATTATCCGCTCGATCGAGGCAGAACACATTAAAACAGATCTGCCTACTATCCACATTGGCGATACCGTCAAAGTGGGTGTCCGGATTCAGGAAGGGGGTAAGGAACGGATTCAGCCTTACGAAGGTACCGTAATTGCCATGCGGAACGGTGGGATTAACAAAACCATTACTGTACGGCGAATCTTTCAAGGTGTCGGTGTGGAGCGAGTTTTCCTGGTTCATTCCCCTCGGATTGCCAGTATTAAAGTGTTGCGCCGTGGTAAGGCACGACGGGCGAAGCTGTACTACTTGCGCGATCGCGTTGGTAAGGCCACTCGCCTCAAGCAACGGTTCGATCGCCCCTTGGATTAGAGGGTTAGTTGTCAGTTGTTAGTTGTCAGTTGTTGGCTGTCTTCTGTGGCGGATGACGAATAACAACGAAACTACTAGCAACTCACGACTAACAACCTGCTAAACTAGAAAAGGCATAGCCAAGAATCCTTTCAGAACAAGCGTCCTTAGTTCAGTTGGTAGAACGCAGGTCTCCAAAACCTGATGTCGGGGGTTCGAGTCCTCCAGGGCGCGTTGATCAACAGCACTTCTATTGCCCTCTGCAAGTTGCGATTGCAATGCCTGATAGAGCAAGCTCTTGAGCGAACTATCTTGCGGCTCTGGGGGATATCGAAGTGTTGAGACTGTAAGGGTATTGTCTTGAGTCGGGGTTGGATTGGGTTGCTTGCTAGATGTACCAGAAGTAGCAGGTTGATCATTGCTCATAGTTTTAGATTTTGGCAAAAATCGTTTAGGTAGCGGGTTGCAATGTATGCGGCGTGACGGGCTGCATAGTTCTCATCCTGATACAGGATCAGATAGGCATCAGCTTCATCGGGTTGCGGACGATCTGGTATAAGCGCCCAGTCTGGATTCAATTGCTTCAGTTTCTCCAAGTACTTCTGATAGTTTTGCCGATCGCGATCGCTGGCATTTGCCGCTAGCACAATTCGATGAATGTCAGGAGGAGCCGCTTGAGCAGGTAGTGACTTACTGGCAGTGTGATATCAATCACTCGCTTTGTGTCATCAACGCTGTAAATGACCCGATAATCTCCAATGCGAATCCGCCACAAGTCATCCTCTCCTACCAGTTTGGTGCAACCAGAAGGGCGTGGCTCAGTTGCTAACGCCTTAATCTTAGGAAAAATCCGATTATTGAGTTCAACCGTCAATGATTCCAACTCTTTCCGCGCCGATCGGGCAAAGGTAATTTGATACTCATTCACTCAATTTTCCCTGATCAAGTAACTGTTGCCGAACTTCTTCTAGCGATTCTCTCGGCTCATCTTGGCGCGAGTGAGCCACGATCACATCATAAAAATCTTCCCAAAGTTCACCATATTCCTTCAGGTCAATCACAACCGCCGTTTTCTGACCATTAGCGTCAATCAAAAATTGAATCCCTTGCATGGAAACTCAGTCGGGTAGTAGGGGTTAAAGATGGAAGCGATCGCCCAAGCCAAACTGGAAGCGATCGTCCAAATTATTCACATTATGGCAGAGCAATTGGGGATCTAAGCTCTTAACCTGTGCCTCAAAAAACAGACTGTTGACTTACGGTTCGGTGGCTTCGTCGGCAATTTGCCCCAAATACAGCCTGACAAAATCTTTCGCCGCGTCCTCGTTGATCTTCTGTAATGCTGCAATGATCTCTGTAACCGCTTCAGCCGAGGGATCTTGAGTCTCATTGAACCAATAATGAACTGTGGAGCGTCCGATTCCCATCGTCACTGCCAATCGATTCTGGCTGATGCCATACGTTTCAAGGACTTGTTTGAGCGCCTTTCCTGCCTTTCCCATGCCTCAAATAGTGTCAGAGGCGTATAACCAAGTAAATGTTCATAATTATGAATACTGTGATACGATGAAGGTGTTCATAATTATGAATACTTCTCTTGGATGGTCAAAAGCCAGCACTCCCAAGGTTCTCAGGCTCCGGGACTGCTGGCTGACGTTCCAATTTGCATGGAGACACTATTTATTATGACCTATGCTAATCGCCTGAATCACTGGGCGGTGGTTCGCTTGCTGCCCAATTTACAACGAGTCACGATCGCCCGGTTTCACAAGCGATCGGATGCCGATGGTTATGTTCAAGCCCTGCGCCGACTGATTCCTGATGCCACTTTTATCGTAGTGTTCGATTTGGGCGATCGAGAGATATAGTCAGAATTATCCTGTCTGCTCTGGCTTTGTTTAGCTCTGACCTGGTAAATCTAATGCAATCAACAACGCTCGATCGAGCTTGACGAGAGTAGCTTCTGAGAGTTCTCCTCGTAGCCGTAAGAGCCGTGTCTTTGCCAACACTCGTATCTGTTCTGCAAGCGCGATCGAATCTCTATCTAATCCACCTTCTGAGGCTTGAATCAGGACATGAGTAGGATAGACCCGTTTTCCAGGGCGATAGGTTGTGCAAGGAACAGCTAAAACAATAGTGCTGTTCACGTTTAAAACATTCCGACTGACGATAATGATCGGTCGAGTTCCACCTTGTTCTGAACCTTCGGTTGGGTCGAGGCGAGCATCGTATATTTCTCCTCGCTTCATTCTCCTCGCTCGATCGGGTGTAATGCTTCCCATTGAGCAACAGCAAACTCTGCCTCAAGTTGGAGTGTTTCCGCCTGATACTCTGGATCAGTTGCCATCTCTGCTAAAGCCGCATCAATCTCCGATCGGGTTGGAGTGGTGCAAACTTGCTCATCAATCACCAAGACAATCCGGTGTTCTCCAGGCGAGATATTCGGCGGTAATTGAACCGTTAGCCTACCATCGGGGGTGACAATCGCAGTTGTTTCAATGGTCTTCATTAAGTTTTGAGGTTTGAGGTTTGAGGTTTGAGGTTTGAGGTTTGAGGTTTGAGGTTTGAGGTTTGAAATAGCCGTAGCGCAGGCATCTTGCCTGCAATTGACTAGAATCGATCGTCCAAATTATCCACATTATGGCAGAGCAACTCGTGCCTCAAATAGTGTCAGAGGCGTATGCAATAAAACAAGGGAATCACTTGTCTTGTTGCTGCACGGATTCTTGCTGCTTCACCCAGACTTCGATTAGTTCTGTCGCAACAGTACTCATATCCCTATCTTGCAAAGCACATAAGGATTTAAACCGTAGCTTTAGGGCTTTGTCAATGTAAATCTTTAACGAGTCCTGAGGCACATCAGAATTGGACATCATAACTCTTCAACCATAAGTCACAAAGCGACTTATCTCCTAAATTGTCGCTAAAGTAATTTGTCTCTTAAGTGATAAATTACTTATACTGAGGAAAGCTAAAAGCCAGCACTCCCAAGGTTCTCAGGCTCCGGAACTGCTGGCTGACGTTCCAATTTGCATGGAGACACTATTCATTATGACCTATGCTAATCGCCTCAATCATTGGGCGGTGGTTCGCTTGCTACCCAGTCTCCAACGAGTCACGATCGCCCGGTTTCACAAGCGATCGGATGCGGATGGTTAGGCTCAAGCCCTGCGACGATTGATTCCCGATGCCACTTTTATCGTGCTGTTCGATTTGGGCGATCGAGGGATACGGCTAAGTGACTGACAATCACAGTTGTGTCAATGGTCTTCATTAAAGTCTAGGGGTTTTGTTGGTAGCTTACAATTAGTTATTCAACCAGCTATCCAGTCTCAAGCTATAACCAAGTAAGACAATTCTTTGGTAGTGCGATCGGTTGCCAGTAATCAAGGTTAGGTTGTTTTGTAAGGCAGCGGCAGCAATCATTGTATCCGCTAAGCCAATGGGTTGTCCCATCCGTTCCAAATCGGCACTAATGCGTCCGGTTAACAAGAAGTCATCCAAATTCATGACCATGACCTCAACACTAGATAGTCCGCTCACGAATTGCTGAATTCGGTCTTCTCGTTGTAGCTTGTGCCAGCCTTTAACAATCTCCAGGGCGGTGACTGCCGAAATTGTAAACTGCCCAAAATTGGCTAAATAGGCTGCGGATCTAACTACGATTTGAGAATTGTATCGTCGGAGGATTTGAGAGAAAACATCTGTGTCTAGCAATACCTTATCCACGCGGTGCCTGATTCTGATTCCAACCTCGCTCTGTTTTTATGGATGACATGATCTCATCCATTGCCTCAGGTTCATCTGCAAATATCCCTGTGATTGGGTCGTTCACTACTTCTGGTCTAGTCAAAAGTTTAAGCATTTCGACTAGCAATTCTTGCACTGTCGAGTGACGCGACTCAGCAACGGCTTGGGCGCATTGGAGAAGTTGATCATCAATTTGAATTTCGATCGTTTTCATACCTTCTTCTCATCAACTCCCTTCATCCTATCGCCCCACCACCGCAAGCGACCTCCCTTTAGGGGAGCTTTCCCTCTGCTTTCGCTTTGTCGATCGCTTCTTGAATCAATAAATAGACAAAGTTGGAAATTGAACGCTTTTCAATTTGACAAAGCTGCTCTAGTGCTTTTTTCGTTTCTGATGGCAAAACAACCGAAATGCGCTCACTGTCAGTCATGAACTCTGAATCTGCGTATACTTCCTCCATTGTGTCACCGATAAATTCAGTATTTTGCTTATCCTATAATATTTGCGCTTACTAATGCTTACTAATGCTTACTACATGTTAATCTGTAAGGTACGAGAAAGCTAAAAACCAGCACTCCCAAGGTTCTCAGGCTCCGGGACTGCTGGCTGACGTTCCAATTTGCATGGAGACACTATTCATTATGACCTATGCCGATCGCCTTAACCATTGGGCGGTGGTTCGTTTGTTGCCCAATCTCCAACGAGTCACGATCGCCCGGTTTCACAAGCGATCGGATGCGGATGGTTATGCTCAAGCCCTGCGACGATTGATTCCCGATGCCACTTTTATCGTGCTGTTCGATTTGGGCGATCGAGGGTCATAGTTACTGGTCATAGGCGTTCAAGAAATCCTCACGTGAAATGTCTGCTTGAGTGCAGATGGTTCGGAGGGTTGAACTTTTGATGCGATCGTGATTAGGCAAGGTCAAGGAAGTTCGGGAGCCGTCCGGCTTCTCTCGCACCATTGCAATATGTTCCCTGGCTCTAACGACTTGAAAACCCAATCGCTCAAACGCCTTGATGACCCTCGCTTTAGGAGCATCAACGGGAAACTTAGACATTACACACTCGCCTCAGCAACAAAGGCTTCTAGCACGAGAGAGTCTGGTTCCAACACCTCTGCTCCAAAGGTTTCAATATGAAACTGAATTGCCGATTTAACATCGGCTAGAGCGTCTTCGTAAGTATCTCCTTCTCCCACCACCACGCCTTCAATTCCCAGTGGATACGCCACATATCCATCCGCATGTTTTTCAACAATAATCTTGATTCGTTGCATAGTTTTGAAATAACCGTAGCGCAGGCATCTTGCCTGCAATTGACTAGAATCGATCGTCCAAATTATCTACATTATGGCAGAGCAACTTATGCCTCAAATAGTGTCAGAGGCAGATGACCCAATAAAACAAGGGAATCACTTGTCTTGTTGCTGCACGGATTCTTGCTGCTTCACCCAGGCTTCGATTAGTTCTGTCGCAACAGTACTCATATCCCTATCTTGCATCGCCCGGTTTCACAAGCGATCGGATACGGATGGTTATGCTCAAGCCCTGCGACGATTGATTCCCGATGCCACTTTTATCGTGGTGTTTGATTTGGGTGATTGCAGAGGAGATACTGTTCTTCCAGTAAACTGATAGTGCGATGTGGAAGAGGGTTGAACAATGCTCTGGATAGCGTATGGGCTGCTGGTTATCGTCGTTTCCTATCTGTTTGGCTCAATTCCGACGGGCTATTTAGCAGGACGAATTCTCAAGGGGATCGATATTCGGGAGCATGGCTCAAAGTCGATCGGGGCAACCAATGTCTTACGGACTTTAGGCAAAGTGCCTGCGCTAGTCGTATTGTGGGTGGATGTCTTAAAGGGAGTCACTGCAATTCTTTTCACTCGCTGGCTCTATTCGCTGCCAACCGTAGCTGTCACCATTCCAAACGGGATCGTGGCTCAAACGTGGATCGATTGGGCCGTCACGTTAGCCGCATTGATGGCAATTTTAGGACATAGTCGATCCGTCTGGATTCGCTTCACGGGAGGCAAATCCGCCGCCACTGGGTTAGGAGTTTTGCTCACGATGTGCTGGCAAGTTGGGCTGGGAGCCGGAATTGTGTTTGGGCTAGTGCTGGCAATCTTCCGAATTGTCTCACTTAGTTCGATTTCAGCCGCGATCGCTGCCATTGCGCTGATGTGGATATTCTGGCAACCTCTTGCCTATCAACTGATGACGATCGCTGGCGGACTCTATGTGATCTGGCGACACCAAGCCAACATCCAACGCCTGATCGCTGGCACCGAACCGCGCTTGGGACAAACGCATCAAGAGTCGCAGCAGAGTTGATAGGTCGAATGGATACCGCATACCTTCTCTCTCTAAGATGCGAGATAGGTATAGCGGCTGAGGCTGCGTTCATAATTTTGCAGCAGCAATTGGGACTCTTGTAGAGTGATTCGGTTTTCCTGCAACGCTTGTTCGGCTCGACGGCGAATATTTTCAATCAGGTCTTCACTGTCATATTGCACATAACCCAACACCTCAGTCATCGTGTCACCTTTAACGACATGTTCGATCTGATAGCCCTTGGGTGTGAGCTTAATGTGGACAGCATTTGTATCGCCAAATAGGTTATGCAGATTCCCCATGATTTCTTGATAGGCTCCATTCAAGAACAGACCGAGGTAATAAGGTGCATAGGCAGGAGGAGGGATGAGAGCGGAGGGATGAGTGGGTTCTCCGCTCTTCGGGTTCTCCTGCTCGGTTGGCTGAAGCGGATGCAGTTCCAACACATATTTCACATCCCGTAAATCGATGAATTGATCAATCTTGCCGTCACTGTCGCAGGTGAGGTCAGCCAGGGTGCCGCGACAAGTGGGTTCTTCGTCTAAGCGATGAATTGGCAGGATGGGGAAAAGTTGATCGATCGCCCAACTATCGGGAGCCGACTGGAAAACGGAAAGATTGACATAATAGATTGATGCCATAATCTTTTCGAGATCTTCTAGATCATCTGGCACATAGTCTTGCTGACGAGCAATTTGCAGAATTTTGGCACAACACGCCCAATAGAGCCGTTCTGCACGAGCGCGATCGGGCAAACTCAAGAAACCAAACCCGAATATGCTAACGGCTTCCTCTTTAAACTGAGTGGCGTCGTGGTATGCCTCCTGATAGTTATCGACATTGATGGATTGGTAGGTTTCATACAAATTGCGAATGATGAGCGGATCATCGTCATGCGGCAGTTCTGGGATTTCAGAAATTACATCGCTGGTGCCCAAAACATCGAAGACAAGAACCGATTGATGAGACGCGATCGCCCGTCCACTCTCACTGACGATCGTTGGCATAGTTAGCCCCCGCGCTACGCACATATCTTTGATTGCCGCAATCACATCATTGGCGTAGTTCTGCATACTGTAGTTCTTGGAGGCATAGAAGTTGGTTTTGGAACCGTCATAATCAACGCCCAAACCGCCGCCCACATCAAGGTATTGCATATTCGCACCGAGCCGCACCAATTCAGCGTAGATCTGGCTGGCTTCCCGGAGGGCATCTTTGACGACGCTGATGGCTGAAATCTGAGAGCCAATGTGGAAATGGAGGAGTTGCAATGAATCGAGCATTCCCGCCGATCGCAATTGCTCAACCGCATTGATCACTTCCGGGATCGTCAAACCAAACTTAGCACGATCGCCTGCGGATGTTCCCCAACGCCCGATACCCTTTGCGCTTAGCTTGGCACGAATGCCCAAAATCGGCTGCACCTGAAGTCTACGACTGGCTTCAATCACCAATTCCACTTCTTCTAACTGCTCCAACACGATGATAGGAGTATGTCCCAATCGCCGTGCCAACATTGCAGTCTCCACATACTCCTGATCTTTATAACCGTTGCAGATCAGCAGTGCGCCCGGAGTATCGAGCGTCGCTAAAGCAATCAATAATTCTGGCTTCGATCCGGCTTCCAGTCCGAACTGATGCGGTTTACCAAAACGTACCAATGCCTCGATCAAGTGGCGCTGCTGATTGCACTTGACTGGGAACACGCCCCGATAGACTCCATCATAGCTATACCGAGCGATCGCCTTAGAAAAACAAGCATTCAGCCGTTCGATCCGGTCTTCCAGAATATCCGAGAAACGAATCAGCAACGGCAGCCCCACATTGCGTTGTTTTAAGGCATTTACTAACTCAAACAGATCCAGAGAACCCCCTCGATCGCCCTTCGGAGACACTGTGATATGACCCGCTGCATTGATCGAAAAGTAAGGTTCACCCCAACCTTGAATTCGGTAAAGTTCCTCACTGTCTTCGATCGTCCAAGACTGTTTTGACGGAACCTGCGCTGGCTCTGTAGAGTGAGCCATCTGATCGAGACGATGTTCCTGAGCCTGTGAACCGTCATCCTGGCTTTCCAGTTGTTTTTCGCGCTTGGTGGCGATCGATTGTTTCCCCATCCTTATCTCTTGACCTCACGATCACTTGCTGAACTGCCAGTTTATCGCATTCACTCCGATCCGGTGAGTAGCGATGCGAACGCCCAAGGGTTGGGTTAACGTTCACAACGGTTTGCGAAGCCAGTGATTGGCTACTGGAACTGTCGATTTGTGCGGCGCACGAGCCAATAACCCGTAGATAATGCCAGAATAGCCAATGCCAAACCCATTAACTCAACCCCCGTAGATTTACTGAAATCAAAAATAATTATTTTACGCGCCACTGCAATCAGCGAAGTGACAATCACCAACTCTACCTGTACAACGTGTTTCTTAAGATAGGCGGTGATATTCTCCAAAACTTCTAGCGCAATTAAAATATTCAAGAATAGCCCAAATATCTCAATGAGAGTAGTGGTGAAAAAGCCCGTTGGTTCAGAAAGGATCTCGTGAGCCAAAAAAACGCATAGATCAACGGTAGCAACCAGGAGGACGACAATCATGGCGATCGAAAGCACCTTGGAAACCAGAGATTCGATCCTTTCCAAAAAGAGCAAAAAATTCTCATCGCTGGTTGCCATTTTGATATATTTAGACAGTCTTTGTAGAAAATTCATTCTGATTGATTAATCTGATTATCAAGCGGAACCGATACCCATACCAAACTCCCTCTCTAAGATAGAGGCTAAAGGGGCAGAGGATTCAATCAGAATGACTATGGTTTCCCAAGAAACAATTCAACTCAACCGATTTCTAATTTCTATAACAGTAGCCAGCGTGGTCAGGACAATGCCCAAGGCTGAAAGGCAAACGGTCAATCCATCCTGACTCAGCACTCAGCACTCAGTCCTCAGAACTTAGCTATAGTACCCAGTCTTGAATCAAGGCATTCACCTGTTCAGGGACTTCATCATGCGGACAATGCCCCGCTTGCAGATAATACTCTGTCAACTGGGGATAGTGCTGTCGAAACTTCGTGCCCTGCTTCCGAGCATTGATCCAGGGATCACCTTCACCCCATAGCACTAAAAGAGGGCAAGTCATTTGACCCAGCAAAATATCATTCTTTTCGCCTTGAGTCGCTTTGAATACGGCAGCAAAAACAGTTGCGGCTCCGGCATCACAGGAAGGACGATAAATATCTTCTATCAATTGATCGGTGACAGCCGTTTGATCAAGATAAACCTGAGAAAGTGTTTTACGAATCACCGATTTTTGCCGAATGTATTGGAATAGCAGGAAACTCGGCAATGGCTGTAGCAGAACCGATCGCACCATCCCCTGAATGAACTTTTGAACAGGATTAGGTTCTGGAACTGGCTCTGTTGGCGTAAAGGGACCCGCGCAATTTACTAATATCAACCCAACCGCCGACTCAGGGCGTTGTGCTGCGACACACAGCGAGGCATACCCACCTAAAGAATTTCCTACCAGCACCGCAGGTTGCCCAACTATCGTTTGAATAAACTCATGCAGCTGATCGCGCCAAAGACAGCCACTATACTCAATGTTGGGCTTTGTCGATCGCCCAAATCCCAGAAGATCGATCGCCCACACCTCAAACTCTTGGCTCAACCCAGCCATGTTTTTCCGCCAGTGATCGGTAGATGCCCCAAACCCATGAACCAACAGTAGAGGAGGGCGATCGGATTGCTGTTTACCTGCCTTGACGTAATAAACTGAATAACCTCGCCACTGCCAATAGGCTCCGGTGGCAGCTATAACAGTAGTTTGCATATCTGAAAAATGTAAACGATCGTTAAATATCTTAGCGTAAGCTTCAAATTCGCCCAAGGTAAGGTTGTGAGAGGAGCAGGGTGGAGGGGTGGAGGGGTGGAGGGGTGGATGAGTGGATGAGTGGATGAGTGGATGAATACACATATTTTTCCTGTTCATCTGAACCCTATTCAATCTGCCCATCACAAACTTACCCCTCTACTCATCCACCCCTCTACCCCTCTACCCCTCTACTCATCCACCCCTCCACCCCTCCACCCCTCCACCCCTCTACCGTCATGACTATTCAAAAACAACCTAAAGTCGTGTCTAAGCCGCGAAAGCAAGTCAAGGGTTTATGGTTTGAGAAAATAATGGCGATCGTTGCCTTAATCAATCTGTGTCTAGTCTTTTTGATATATCTTATATTTCTTGGCATAACTTCTACTTGAGGCAGTTTCCGGAGTTCACGCAATGGTATGGTCAGCAATTCAAAGGGATTGAATCTCATCGATCGACTGAGGATTATTGGAAACAGTGCAACGTCTGGAGGATCAAGTTGCACTCGAAGGATTAAGTTCTCCTCAGTCAGAGAGACTATTGGAGCAAGTGCGATCGCGCAGTATTGAAATGA
>JAAUSF010000046.1 GCA_012033255.1 Cyanobacteria bacterium RU_5_0 | reverse complement strand
CCTGTTCCACACGCTGCTAGAGTTGCTGGATCAAAAGTACAAGCTGCGTGCGATCTCACTTGCCGACGCGTAAGACCTTCTTGATGATTACGGGCGTTAACCCGTTACATGTATTTTGACAATTGGGATCATCTGCTCACCTTTATGCTTGAAGGTCTAGAGCTAGACATCCCACCCAATACTAGCTGAATTGCCATACTGAGAATTGCTGTGAGAATGTCTTGAGAGGGGTGTGATGCACTGACCACAACAGCAGGTCTTACCTTTGAACTCAACAAATCTGAGAAGGGATAGCGCACTAGGATAACATCATTTTTGGAGTAGCTGGGCATATACATCATCCTCAGCATTGTTCCAAACTGCATCAAGCGATGTTTGGCTTGCCTGTAGCCAAAATTCAGCCTCATCGTCAGGTAAAACAGTTACCAGCACCCTTACCCCTTCCGGTAGTTCTGCTGACTCCAATAGCTCAATTTTTCCTTGCCGAACCGTAGCCCAAAGCGTTTTTAGCATATCTGTTGCATGAGACCATAGCCTTGATTTTATGCCGTAATTCCTGTTTGTGCGTTCGGCTTTGCCGTCTTAGGAATATGAATTTAACAAAACCCAAAACTTTGTGCGAAGTTCTGGATGCGATTTTTTATCGAATGGACAATGGGGTCAAATGGCGCAACCTGCCGGGCGATTTTCCAGCATGGCAAACCGTCCATGGGTATTTTCGCTTGGGAGCAACTTCCAGCCCAAAATTGAGGTTAGCTTTGTGCAGATTCGTTCAGTTGTTGCTGAAGTTGTTGGATTTCTTCGATCCATAATCCTGTGCCACGAGCAATGATTTCAATGGATACACCTTCTCGCAGCAAATTGAGGGCGATCGATCGTTTCTCTTCATTCTGCGCTTCTTTCTGAATTGAGCGATAAACGGTTGACTCCTGCATGATATCTCTCCGTAATATGCGATAAACGACCTCATTGTCTAATTTTAGCCCAGCTAAAATCGCTGACGCTGCCATTAGATTTGCTTGTGTTATGGGGTCTGCAATCTAATTCACTCTTTGAGCCGCTTGACGCAACGCTTCCTCTGTATCTGCACTTTGACCCAGAACAGCAAAGGGCAGCAGTCCAGGATATTGCAGGAAGAGTGAAGCAGGTTGCTCCCACAACCGAATCACATCAAACTATTGAGCAAACGATGCCACTGGATAGAACATTACAGCCGTAAACAGAAATGAGACAATCCAATGCAAAGGGGAACGTAGCATAGGCGATCGCCTATGAAAGATTTCTCTCCAGCCTAACCTTAAAATTGAAACGATCGACGATATCTCGATCGCCTTCTCCCCATCCCCCCTCTCCCCTGCCAACCCTCGCTCAAGGCACAATAGAAGTAGGTTGTGGTTATTAGTCATCTACTTAAGCTAGGGCGAGTTGCATTATGGTTACTTCTGCGTCATCTGGCTCCACGTTTAGCCAAGCTCCGGTTCTCGATCGCACCATCCCGAATCAATCCATTGCGATCGCGGCTCGCGGGATCGATATGGTATTTGGTTCCAAAAATCAGCCATTTCAGGCATTAAAAGCAGTGGATTTGGACATTCCTGCTGGAGCCATTGAACTGATTATGGGACCCGCAGGGGCAGGTAAGACAACGTTGCTTTTGGTTCTCGCGGGTTTGCTGACGCCCACTGCCGGACAGGTGACGCTGCTTGGCAAAGACATTACACACATGCCTCGCCCTGAACTGGATCAATTCCGCTTAGACCACATCGGAATTGTGTTTCAGGACAATAATTTATTGCGATCGCTCACTGCCCTTGAGAACGTTGAAATTGCGTTTAATGTCAGAGGCATCCAAGGCAAAGCAGCACGACAACAGGCTCAGGCATTACTAGAAGCCGTTCATTTGGGCGATCGGGCGGACACTCTGGCGCGTCAGCTATCGGGGGGGCAGCAACAGCGCGTCGGTGTGGCAAGAGCATTAGCTGGCAACCCACGGCTCTTGATTGTGGACGAGCCAACCTCTGCATTGGATTTTGAAAATGGGCAGATTGTGAGTGGGTTGCTGCATCAATTTGCCAAGGAGAAAGGTAGCACAGTGTTAGTGGCTACCCATGATCCTCGGATGATTCCATTTGCCGATCGCATCACATCCTTGGAGGATGGAATAATTACTGGTGTTAAAGGCTAATGAATCGGTCGTATTGGAGGCACTAAATCTGAAAGCCTGCATTGAGGCAGAAATTTCCCATACCCCATACCCCCATCAAAATGAGCCGTAGTAGATCTAGCAGATTGAATAGGGTTCAGCTTATTGAGCAATGCCAAATCCGTATTGTGCAAAAATTTCCGTTGCTGAATCGCTCTTTAAAAACTGAACGTAAGCTCTAGCAGCATCCGGATCGTGACTGCTCTCAATCACAGCGCTCGGATAAACGATCGGCGAATGCAAGTTACTGGGCGCGGTTGCGACTTGCCTCACCTGGTCAGAAATCCGCGCATCGCTCGTGTAAACCACTCCTGCATCAGCGTTACCACTCTCGATCGCCGCTAATACGCTGCGAACGGAATTACCGTAGACAAATTTAGAGCGAAGCTGATCCAAAATTCCTAAGTTGGTCAACAATTCTTCCGCATATTGTCCTGCCGGAACGCTGCGGGGTTCTCCGACTGAAATCCGTTGGACGTTGGAATTTGTTAATTCTCGGAAGCTTGTTAATCCCAACGTGGAGTTGCTCGGCACAATCAAAACAAGACGGTTGGTTAGTAAATTTTGACGAGTATTTGCCACAATCAAATTTTGCTCTTGAAGCGCATCCATCTGACGACTTGCCGCCGAAATAAATACATCCACAGGTGCGCCTTGCTCAATCTGTTGTTGTAATGAACCTGACGCTGCAAAGTTGTAATTGACTGAAATACTGGGGTTCGCTTGTTCAAACAATGGGTCGATCGCGTCCAGTGCATTTTGCAAACTAGCGGCAGCCGCAATCAACAATGGACGAGACTGAGCGGCTACTGGAACTGGGCTAAAGACTTTCAAATTAACGGTCAAAGCAACTGTGGCAATTAAACTGCCGATCAAAATAACAATATGTCTTCGTGTCATCAGATTTGAATTGTAAAATTGGTGAACTTGCAGCAATCAGACCACAAATCTGTTGTTCAAACGGTATAGCTGTCGCCATAAAGGTTAGGACAGCGGGATTAAAAGGGGTGTGGGGGCGAAGCCCCCAGCCAGGGGTTCCACTCCTGCACCCCGTCCTCACCCAAGTGGCTGTTGCTATAGCAGTAGCCAGCGTGGTTAGGACATGCCAAAGGCTGAAAGGCAAACGGTCAATCCATCCTGACTCAGCACTCAGTCCTCAGAACTCAGCACTTAGCTATATCCTTCTGTGATCCCTCGTTTCCGCTAAAATAAGCTGAGACAGTTCTGCATGCTTCATTGATTTTGCATTCAGCATCCTCATACTCTACACATCCTCATACTCTACACATCCCATGTCCGTATCTAAGACGCTCCTTATCGGTCTCAAGTCAGATCAGTTTCGCCATCCTCTGGATTTGCAGGCCACTCAGGCGTTAAGGCAAATTCCAGGGATGGATTTGGTGGTGCGATCGCTACTAGGATCAGTCGCAGAGCAATTCTTTTACGTTCAAAATATTGCCTCTAGTGTGCTGGTGGGTGAACAACAGTTACCGCATCTACATAAGCTGCTGATCGAAGCCTGTCAAATTTTAGACTTAGAGCCACCTCAGCTTTATGTGCGACAACATCCCGTGCCCAATGCCTATACCTTCGCCATGCGGGGAAAACAGCCGTTTATCGTATTGCATACGTCGCTCATTGAGTTGCTAATGCCTGAAGAAATTCAAGCGGTGATCGCCCACGAACTGGGACATCTTAAGTGTGAGCATAGTGTGTATTTGACGCTGGCAAATTTGCTCGTGTTGGCGGCAGGTCAATTGGCTCCGATCGGGACAGTCATTGCTCAAAGCTTGCAGAATCAGTTGCTTCAATGGGTACGCTGTGCAGAATTTACCTGCGATCGAGCGGCTCTTCTGGTGGCTCAAGATCCTAGAGTTGTGGCGTCAGTGTTGATGAAACTGTCGGGTGGTTCGCCATCCCTCGCTCCACAGCTTAACTTGGATGCTTTCCTGGCACAGGCTCGTTCCTATGAGCAGATGAGCAATGATGAAGTAGGCAAAATGCTACGCGAGTTGCAAACGGCTCAATTGACCCATCCGGTACCAGTGCTGCGGGCAAAGGAGATCGATCGATGGGCAAGCAGTCAAGATTATCAATCCTTGCTGCAACGCCGCCCAATGCTCTATAATGGGAAAGCCGATTCCAAGGGCGGATGGCGAAATTGGTAGACGCACCACACTCAAAATGTGGCGACTTCGGTCGTGTCGGTTCGAGTCCGACTCTGCCCATCTCAAATTCATCTAAACTTCTAGCTCAGCCAGCTCTAACCAACGCTCGGTTGCAGAATCGATCGCCTCTCCCAATTGGGCTAGCCGTTCAGCCAGGTTCTTTAACTCAGTGAAATCGGTTGGTGGATGATTAGAAAGAAGGTTTTCCAGTTCTGCTTTTTCTGCTTCCATTTGCGGAATCTGGCTTTCAAGTTGCTCAAATTCGCGTTTTTCTTTGTAGGAGCGTTTACGGGGTTTGACAGCGATCGGCGTTTCAGATTTTGAAGCTTGAGGTTTAGAAAACTCTTTTATTTCGTTAACGGTTGACGATTGACGACTAACCGATTGTTCTTCAATCTGTTTGTAGTCTAAATACACAGAATAATTACCAGGATATTGGCGCAGATTGCCTCCAGATTCAAGAGCAAAGATAGTATCTACAGTGCGATCGAGGAAGTAGCGATCGTGCGACACGACAATTACACAGCCATTGAAGTCTTCCAGGTATTCTTCCAACACAGATAGCGTTTGCACATCTAAATCATTCGTTGGTTCGTCCAGGATCAGCACATTAGGAGCCGCCATCAAGACTCGCAGCAGGAACAAACGGCGTTTTTCTCCTCCCGAAAGTTTATGAAGCGGCGCATATTGTTGATCGGGGGGAAACAGAAATCGCTCTAGCATTTGAGATGCCGTAATCACAGAGCCATCTGCGGTTTTGACCAGTTCAGCGACATCTTTGAGGTAATCAATCACACGCTGATTAGGATTGAGCGATAAATCATCCGAGTGCTGGTCGAAATAGCCGATATGAATAGTGCTGCCAAGCTCGACTGTGCCAGAGTCAGGTTGCACTCGTCCGGTGATAATATTCATCAGCGTCGATTTACCTGCCCCGTTGCTGCCAATAATCCCAATGCGGTCTTCTGGGTTAAATTCGTAAGTGAAATCGTGGATCAAGGTACGATCGCCATACGCCTTGGAAATATGGCTTAACTCAATGACTTTTTTACCAATTCGACGGCTAGCCGTGGAGATCTCTACCTTACTCTGCGTCTGTTTGAACTCGCGATCCCGCATATCATGGATGCGATCGATCCGGGCTTTCTGTTTTGTGCTTCGAGCTTTAGGACCGCGTTTGAGCCATTCCAATTCACGCCGTAAGACCCCCTGATGCTTGCGTTGAGAACTAGTTGCTGACTCCTCCGCTAACGCTTTTTTCTCCAGATAATAAGAGTAATTGCCGTCATAGGTAAAGAGATCACCCCGATCGATTTCGATAACACGATTGGTAACGCGATCGAGAAAGTAGCGATCGTGAGTAATCAGCAATAATGCACCCCGATAGCGGTTCAGATAGCTTTGCAGCCATTCCACTGATAGTGCATCTAGATGGTTCGTTGGTTCATCCATCAGTAGCACATCGGGTTCTGAAAGCAGTGCTGTTGCCAGCGCAATCCGTTTACGATAACCACCTGATAGATCACCAATCCGATCATTAAAGTTTTCAATACCTAATTTAGACAAGATAATTTTGGCGTTGGTTTCCAGTTCCCATGCGCCTGTAGCGTCCATGCGTTGGGTGATACTAGAGAGTTTTGCCATCAGTTGATCTGCGTTGTCTGGACGGTGCGCCAACTGATCAGAAAGCGCCTCATATTCTCGCACGAGCGTCATCTGTTCACCGCTATCCGCAAACACTTGTTCCAAAACAGTGCGATTTTCGTCTAAATCTGGCTGTTGTGGCAAATAGACAATGCGAATGCCAGAATTGACCAGGATATCGCCATCATCGATCGACTCTAAACCTGCAATCATTTTCAGCAAGGTCGATTTGCCGGAACCATTCATGCCAATTAACCCCACCTTGTCAGTAGCACCGAGGCTAAAATTGGCATCTCGAAGGATTTCTTTAATGCCGAAATCTTTTTTGATTGACTTAGCGACAAGACAATTCACGTCTACCTTCCTGCTACGCTCGTTTATCCTCAGTCTTACTGACCTCCATTATTACGCACTCTTCTCATAGTGTAGTTTAGTCTGCCCTAAGCTCCAGGTTTGCGACAATGCCAAAGTGATCAGACGGATAGATCTGTTTGTTGTTTGGAGCAGGTTCAGTGAGGATAAGGCGGCAGTCACGAACCATGAATGATGGGCTGATGAAAATGTAATCGAGAGTGCCACGCCACCGTTTAAGCGTGTGATTAACCCAGAGGTTGAGCAGTTTCAGGGCGATCGACTTCCAGAGTGATTTGCGTTTGCTCAGTGGAGTAGGACAGGTATAGTCTGGTTCTTGTCCATGATGAGTAGCATAGGCAGAGATAAACCGTTCTCGCATCAATGCAATTTCTGGTGTGTCTGGTGTTGCGTTAAAATCTCCAACTGCGATGATAGGGGTTTGTGTCGGAAGTTCACTGAGCCATTCATTCAGGTGTTGAAGTTGTTTGATGCGATCAGGTGTTGAGCCAGGCTTCCAAAAGTAATGTCCGTTGCAAAAAACTAGCGATCGGTGATCAATTTCTATCTGAACATATTGGGCAAATCGTCCTTGACTTTGTAGATCCAGTTGGGCTTGTTGGGTAAACGGATAGCGACTTAAGATTGCAATTCCATAGGCTAGTCCAAGGTTATAGGGCTGCTGCTGAAAAGGAACTTGATAAACATACGGCATTCCCAGTTGCTCGGCTAACCATGCTCCTGTCTCGTGTTGCAGATTGACTTCTTGCACCCCAATTACGTCGGCAGCTTCTGCGGCTAAGCCTTCAACGAGCAATTCGCGGCGTTGTGTCCACACATCCATGTCAAACAAGATATTAATGGTAATAACTTTGACCACCATGTTTTGCCTCTACAGATTCAATTTTCCATTTTGGAAGTGTCCGGTTTGCAACCTGCTTTCTAGCTTGGTCAACCTTGCAGCGTATAACCCAGCCCCTTCTATTCGCTGCTTAATTTCCAGATACAGCTTGAGATTAAATTCGTTGTGACGTGAGCGACGATCGGCACTAACAAATTCCCCGTTTCGATCGCACTAAACCCCAACACAAAGCCGATCGTCGTTGCCCAAACCACATAAGACCAGTGTTGAGAGCCACTAAAGTGTAATATGCCAAAGCACAGACTAGAAATCCCCAAGCCAAACCAGGTTAATCCTAATGCGGGCAACATCACACCCCGGAACAACAACTCCTCGCTCATGCCAGGAAGCAATCCAAGCCAGACCAAATCGGGTACTGCCAGAGGCTTGATCACTAATTCCAAGTAATAATCTGCACTGTGACGGTAAGCCTCCCAAAGCCGATAAACGATCGCACTTGCCACTGTAATTGCCATTCCCAATCCAATGCCCCACAACACATCTGAGAGTGACCATGTTAGAGACAACAACTGCACAGAGGAATCGAGTAATAGCCACAATCGTGCCGCAATCAGCAAGACTACAGCAGTTACACCCATCGCAACCAGAATTTGGATGCGAGTGAGCGGTTCAACATTGGGTTTGGGAGGAATCTCGTCTGGCACGGCTAAGCTAAATACACGACACCTCTTGATTTTATAAGCGATAGGCGATCGCAGACAGTAAGCTGTTCCACATTTAGTCTGCTTATGTGGATGGGCAAGATGCCCATCCTACGATACTGAGGATTGGTATAGCAGTAGCCAGCGTGGTTAGGACAATGCCAAAGGGTGAAAGGCAAACGGTCAATCCATCCTGACTCAGCACTCAGTCCTCAGAACTCAGCACTTAGCCGGAAGTTCCACCAGTGAAATTGCCATAAATCCCCTCCAGGTCTTGGATTGACCCGTTTTTTGAGGATGATTTACTGGGTACAGTATAAGGTGAGCTTATCGGTTATAACGCGACCTTCAGAAGTTGAAACACTCGATACTGATTTCTTTCATTCTTCTTATTAACTCAGCATCCCAAGCAGTTTCTACGTCATCATCCACAGCTTCGTCTAAAGAATGTATTAAAAAGTAAGCAAGTTCTGCACGTTCTTGCATAGATAATTGAGAAAGTTCAAGCCTAAGTTTTTCTACTGTCTCAGGCATAGTGTGTCTATTCTCTCACAGTCCGTAGATCTGTCTTTAATTCAAGTCAATGGGGGCTTGTGTGATGATGCTAAGGAGTTGCTGTAGATCTGAGTGCTACATGATCTTCAATCGCATTCCATGTATCCTGCGTGACCTTATACTGCAAATAAGCACCTATGGCAGGAAGTATCATTAGTGACATAGAAAACATCTTCAAAAGCAGATATAAGAACTGAGGCGTGTCAAAATAGCAACCTATAGAAATATTCACCTCTCCTATCAACACAAAAACTAACAGACCAACAAATCCTACAATAATCTTGTCAACCCATTTTTGATTACCGATCCAAACTCGAGTTACTTCAGGCCCAAAGGTAATTCTAGTTGTTAACGCCAGTGAAAGACCTAGCAAGTCTCTAGGATTACCAGACTTTAGTGCATCTAAAATGATGCCACCTGATGGTCCATCTCTACGTTGCACTCTATAGTTTCTCGTGTCAAAAAAGTCGCGCAGTTCGGTAATCAACTCAGCTAGATCAACTTCTTTACTAGAGTAATTTTTGGATGCCATTCTAGTTCTCCTTTGAACTAAGTTTTTGCGATAAGGCGATTAAGTAATTACGAATCTGTGTAGCTTCATTGAGTAAACGAGCTTTATCGGTTCTAAAGTCTCCACGTGCAGACATCATGACAAGATTAAGCGATTCTTGTTTTCCAACTGCTTCTGACAAAAGATCGGTTGCTTTTCGCCTCCATCGTAAAAAACGTTCGCGGACACCTGCAATGTTTGAGGTAGTCTTGGCATCATCGATAATTGATTGCAATACCTGAATTTGTTGCTCTAATAGCTGGATGACTTGCTGCTGTTCTTCCTCATGTTGCGAGGGAATCTGCAATTCCCCTCGACTTTGTTCGTGAAATACCTCAGCCTGCTGAAGGTTTGGTTTATCGTTTTCCTGATTACTACCGTCTTCTTTCGCTACAAGTTCTGCTAGTAGAGGCAAATCGTATTTCCATCCCGGTTCAGGAATGATCAGGGGTACTTGAGCAGGTTTCTTATACTGACGATTGAGAGCGGGAACTCCTCGAATTAAGTACTGTTCTAGTTGTCGCAAAACTAGGTGCTGCTTCAAGCCATTAAGAAGAACATAAGTGAAGGCTCCTTGTCTAAGTTCAGCGATTTCATAAGATTCTGCGCCAATACTACAGGAAAAGATAGTGATAATGCCTTGCTGTTGCGTAATTTCAATCGTTTCTTGCCCAATTTCTGTAACTCCACGACTGCCAGTTGATTGCGGTTTGCCCTCACGGCACATATCTAGAACTAAGACGATATTTTGTGCTCTGCAACGACGGAGACAATCAACAACGAATCGAACCGAAATAGCGCTCTCTTCATCGAAGGGATAACCATCACAAGGAAGCAGATAGTCTTGATAATTTTTGCTAATTCCATGTCCAGCAAAGAAGAACCAGAAATTATCAGCTCCACCAGCCTGTAGAATCTCTTCTTGCAAGATTCGCCGTAGATTTGTCCGAGAAGGGCGGGTGGATATGTTGCCTAGAGATGGTGAGCGATCAGAGCAAAGCAAAATATTATTCGACGGAAATCCAGCACTCTTGCATAAGAATGCTTTCACTGCTTCTGCGTCTTGTACTGCACACTTCAAATGCTTATCTTTCGATAAGTGTTCGTAATGATTGATACCAACAACGATCGCCCAGTTCTGCACCATCCACTTCTAGCTCGGTCGCTTAAACTTCAGCGTAATTACGCCCTTTCCAGTAGCTTCGCCTCCTGCAAATAGTTTAACCTCTCCTTTGCCGCCAATTTCTACCTGTAGTGTGACTTCATCTAGGGCGAGATTAGACTGTGCACCCACCTGTTGGTCAACTTGTCGAAACAATCGCCCTACTACCTGTATGAGGCGGTTCATGTTTTGCTCCAGCACAGAGATTGGGATCTCTGCTACTCTGGTTAGGCGTTGTCGAACATCTCCCCAACCCCGCCGCCCGTCAACGCCGATATCATCTGTACCATCTGTAACGATCAGAATTGTTTCTTCAGGCATTGCTACCCCACAGGTAATCCGAAACTACGTCCCCACGATAACTCAGCAGGCTAACGGTTCCAATCAGCGGCGACAGATATGACTGAAACGCAGCACGAAGACTTTGCACGTCCGCTGCATTGGAATTGTTATACAGATATTCCTCTTTCGGGGCAAAAACGACATGGATTGCTCGATCATTCTGTCCAAACCCTAACATGAGGCAACTGCGCCCTCTTGCATCTTCTGGGTAATCCTCAATAATCTCACCAGTCCTGACTACTGCTTCAACCTCAGTCGTCGTTATCATTCGCTCTGGGCGAGACATTTGCCGAATTGTATGAGGCAGAAACAGCAATTGCTTACTCGCTGCTTCTCGAACCTGCTTTAGAATATCGTCAGCCAAGTCTACTCACCAATAATACTGACTACATAAGCTTTGCCAGCGATAAAATTGAGTAGGTCTTCATGATGGAAAAGCAGTAAGAAAGGCAGTCCCACAGCTTCGGCAACAGTTTCCACTGGCAATACAGCGACTGCTGCGGGTCCGACAATTGCTGCGGTTATGACCATCCCCGCAGCGATGGCTGCTAGTGCTATTTCAGTTAAATGTTTGTCAGTGGCTTCACGTAATGTATTTTCAATCATTTGGATTACTTCTTGCGTTGCATGGACAATAACCTTTACAAATTCTTCTCCATGCTCAATAACATAACGTACAGCCCTATTGGATAGCTCGTCAATCAAAGCGTTTTGAAGATCAGGGCAAACGCACACGTTTCTTCATAATCGAGGAGAACTAGAGGGCTGAGCGAGAACTTTGAGGAGATAGTTGTCGCTTGAGCGCCAGTACCTAGTCTCCTTGTTGTGCCACAATTTGCTCAGCAATTGCTGTTTGGCATCCCATTGCATCAATACTCACGACCGCTCCTGCTAGGTCTAGCACCCGCAGTAACTCTGGAATTGCGGTGATCTCATTGGATTTCTCATTCACCTTGCGTTGTCCAAGCCCAATTCGAGTTTGGCTTGCCCAAGCACTCACCAGGTGAATGATGCCTCGCTTGCTACCTCGCTCATAGCTGCCTCGCAGCGTTTTCCCATCAATCGCAATCAGTTGTCCACCGCTGATGTCAAACCCCGCCTGCACCCAGTTCAAAAAACACTGCTGCACTTGTTCCCGCTCGCAGTCGGGCAAACAGTCGCTCTAGCGTGTCGTGAGAAGGAATCCCGTTCGGCAGTTCCAGAAAGCTCTCTAACCACTCTTGTTTCGCTATCCCTTAGTTCTCGATTTCAACCCAACTTTCGGCTCCACAGATCACCGCGCAGATTGTGATCAGCACGATATCAATCAGCAGGTGTTCAATGCGGTGCTGGGCACGCGGGTCAGACAGATCGCTGAAATGGGTTTTGAGGCTTGTAAGGGCGGATTCAGACATGGGCAACCTCAACTCAGAGTCACGACTGCTTTGAATCCTAAGCCTTCTCAATTCTTTTTGCCGCAATTGTTAAGTTACGTGTGCGTTTGCCCTGGTGGGTTACTTCGTTCCGAATCACCGATGAACGAATCGCACACGGCTAAGATAAGCCGCCACAAACAAACTCGACTCCCACAGACAACCTCTGTAGGTCGGCTCCAACGCAGTGTTAGGTTGCATCTCAACCAGACGAATAATCTACGTATTGTTGAAAATTTCCCAATCAATACCTAACTGGCGAATTGCAGCCCGAAGTTTCCAAGTTTGAGGTCACGACCTCCCCAATCTGGCAAGACAGTAGCTTGTTGTGTATTTGGATTAAACCACTTGCGATGAGAACCTCCACCTCGTCGTAGCAGTTCTTGACAGCCAAGTTCTTCCAATTTCCGAGCCACTTCACGATACTTCATGGGTTGTTACTACAGTCTCCAACCACAGAGCATCATCAGTGTCAGAAACTCGCATATTGATTGGCAAAGCTCGTCCTAAGTCTGCATAAGCTTCGATCACGGCAGCCAAAGCATCCCGAACATTTGATAAAGCCTCCTCAACCGTATCTCCCTCAGTGACCAGTTCTGGTAGTAGTGGCGATGTAATGGTAAATCCGCCTTCAGATTGTGGCGATAGCAATAATGGAATTTTATAGAGCATTACATACTTATCCTTACAGCAGATTTCTGTTCCAACATAACTAATAAGTGTATCTCATGGCTGGGATGCAAAATCTTCATAACTATTACTCAACCGTGTTATTAAGGACGACGAGACACCAGTTCCCACAAGAGAATGGCAATTATTGCACCGACGATTGCAACAATCAGTGACGTCTAGGATGAAGACCGGGGCAAATTAGTTCTATTAATCTGAAGAGTAACTTAGCAATCGCACCAGCCAGAATTCCCAGAATGATCCAAGCAATAAAATTCATCATAAATTCCCTCTACCTAAAAACTTTCTACCTAAAAATTGAAATACCTTGCACTCTTCCTCTTCTACCGTCTCACTGAACCATCTTCTGAAGATGAAGCACCAGTGAATAAGCTAGATGCACCATCTCCACAGATGGGCAACTGCGACCTAACGTTCCGAGATAGCCTTTGCATCAACACCAAGAGCTTCAAGCTGTCCGCTGCAACACGGTTGTTAGACCGCCCCTCCTTGATTACTTCCGACTGACGCTTCTGTTTTCATTTCTATCCAACCTGTTTAGGGGAAATTTCAAATTCAGAACGCGCACGGAAAAAACAGACCTCAAACTCAAAGAAGAAATTAGCCTGTCCTAAAATCAAAGGCACATCGGTTGCTTGCGTCCAGGCAAAGGCTAGGTCAACTGCTGGGAATGAACTGACTTGACCTTCAACAACGACTGCACGAGCTTCAAATCGAGCTAAGTTCCCCGCCAACACGACCGAGAGTGTCTCATTCTCCCAGATTAAGCCCAGTTGTAGTCCCAACTCATAGGGCAAAACATTAACGCTTGCGCCTGTATCTAATAAGCCTTCAGCTTGTCGCCAAAAGATTCATCAAAACATTGGCAGCCTCAGAGCAATGGTAGGGCGACCAGACCGGATATTCCTGGTTTGCAACAAAGAAGTTTGCATCTTCTTCTTTGATGAGTTCTGTTGCAAGAAACTGCATCAGCCGAAGCTTGTCAATTTTTGGAAGTCCCTGGATTTGTGACATGAGTTCAGCTAATGGCATGTGAGAATCTCCTCGCTTGAGGTTCGCGGTGAAAAGATTGGGAGCGATAGCTGTGGCTGGGGGACGATCACTAACGTTCGTTTATTTTACCAATTGTCTAAGAAGTTGGTTCGGGAACTTCCAATTCCTGTGTCAGCAACTTTTACCCTGAGCGATAAAGTTGGCGATCTCTGAAGCGACAGAGGTGAGCGCACAAGTAGGAAAAAATTGTTTCTGGATTCCCTGCGTCAACCCAGCCTACGGGCGCTCACAATCACACTTCCGATCTTGAGCCAAGGGCTTTCAAGTGGCTTTGACCTTCATCTATTTCAGATGATGCATCAAGCTAACTGGAGTCAGAGCCGTAACATTTCAGGCATTTGTCAATATGTCTCTGGATCGAAGAGATTGATAGAGTTGTACGTTTGATATACTCAACCGCTCGCTGCCCTCTCAAACCTCGAAGCACCGGGATGTTTGGAAAAGATAGGGGCGATCGCACTTCCCCATCTTTGCTTTGCACCCCCATGTTCAAGAACCGACACCTCTCAAGATTCAACGGCGGCACCCCGCAGACCCGCTGCAAGGACAGAAATCCTGACAGGGTTAGGGATGCAGCCTAACGTTCGCGCTCACCGGACGCAGACACCCCATAACTCAACCAATCACTTGATACGTATACCCAGAATGCTGTGGAGACGTGGTGCATTTTCGTGCACTGTCTTCTGTTGTCGTCCCTATTGAACATTTCTTCCTTGCACGTACACCGTCGAAACAGGCTTCATCCTCTTCCGTTCCACTTTGATGTCTTTAAATCCAGCCATTTCCAGATAGCGTGCGAACCTTTCTCCCGCTTCAGTCGCATCATCTTCTGTAGCGCCAGGGATTCTGGGCTGGTGAACGAGGGCTATGATTCCTCCCGTGCGCAACTGCTCTCTTAGCCGTCTCAGCACGTCAGTCTTGTTATCCCAAAACTGAAAGTTATTAACAGCCAGGATCTTGTCAAATGGGTCGTCGAAAGAGGGCAATTGCGATACCGACGTGAGAACCAATCGCACTCTTCCAGCCGAAATGGCGCGTTGATTTCTTTTTGAAGCTTGCCTGAACATCACTTCAGAATGATCGATACCCCAAATAACACCGTAGATCACAATTTCACTCATCTTTTGGATCGTTACTCCAGGCCCGAAACCGATTTCCAGGACGCGGTCGGAGGGTTGCAGGTTAAGCAGGGAAATTGCCCACTCATTGCGTTCAAGATTTGATGGCCTATGTGCCATGATGAAGCCAGTGATATTCCCAAAAAATCCTGTGGGACGGGCGAATTGTGCTACAACTCTCTCTACAAGGCTCATAAGGTACCTCCCTAACCGTCTTGTCGCCAGAACACAGACACACACAAGGCAAAGCGGTCTAACGACTCAAATCAGCGGCGGCACGGTTGGGTGAGGGTGACCGATCGCTCCCTTCCGTCCGTTGCAACATCGTGTTAGCTGGCTGCCGCTCCGATCACTGGCTCTACCGGACTGCATGCCTCCCGACCGATCGCTCCTGGAACTCTCTAACCCAGCCGATCGCTTCACCCACGGCACCCCCGATCGCCTCTGGGACGTGGCGGAACACCCGATCGCTTCACCCATGTGCCTCACCGATCGCTCAGGGGACGGTTCGGATTAAGCCGATCGCCTTCAACTACGAGTGCAAGACCCCTGTGCGGAGCCAGCTAACGTTCCCGGTCAGCGGCGGCAGCCAACCTCAAACTGAGTGCCGGCAGCTTTCGACCTCCGCTGCATTGAGATGTTAGCCATCGAATGACACAGCACCCTGGATCAACTTCACTTTTCGCCTCACCACTAATTGCCCTCTCAACCACCCCAGCTTGGATGGAAGTGAAAAAGCTAATGGCTGAATTCATCTGCGATCGAGAGCCTTGTACGACAGCACAGTACCGACGAGCAGAATGACTGCATCCAGATAGATCAGCCCGAGATGACCGAGTGTGGCGAGACCGTAAGGATAGTGTAGCGGCAAGGCAATGCCTACTCCGATCACTGGGGCAAGAAACGCCGTCCAAAGCGCCCAGCGCTGACCGGTACGAATGCCCTTCAACGCCAACGGGATCACAGCGACTCCCAAGGCAATGATAAAGGCAGCCACAGCCACCTGGAGGTGGCTAATGTAGTTGAAGAGAGCGGGGCTAAAGTTGCGGATCTGCTCGGGAGTGCCGCCGACATGTTCAGGAGTGAGACCAAGTTCAATGAAGCCTGTGAAGTTGCGGATCAAAAACATAAGACCATAGCCGACCAACCCGATACCGGCAAGGGCGATGAGGTTGCTGCCGAGATGGATGCCGACGATAGGAGACCGATTTTTCATATAAGCCTCTTTGCCTTGCAGCAGACAAGTGCACAGACTGATTAATCTTTCACTCTATATCATGACAAGACTTTGAAAGAAGTTGTGAGGCAAAGTCAACAACCTCAATCTAAAGTAAACATTCTTTATCTCTCCAAAACATCACGATTTGACAGTCTATCGGACGTAATCACTGAGATCGCGCCCCCACAGAAAACCTGAGGGCTAACGGCTCAAATCAGCGGGCCAATACAGCGCAGAGTTCAAAGCGAAAGTCGTTTTGCAAGTGCTGAGTGGAGAAAAAACATCCAGTGATATCTGCCGAACTCACAAGTTGAACGCCAATGTTTTGAACCGTTGGCGTCAAGAGTTTCTGGAACAAGCCAGCAGTATTTTCGAGCGGGGAGATAAGGGGAACGAAGCGGATCAGCGCATTGCTGAACTCGAACGACTGGTGGGACAGTTGACCATTCAACTAGAAATCGCAAAAAAAGCCTCGAACTATTTGAACCCCGACAAAAACGGGAGGCGGTGATGGAGTTAATTGAGGACTATCCGATTGCCACCGTTTGCCAGGTGCTGGATTATCCCCGTAGTCAGGTCTACTATGAGCAGCAAGGCTTAGTGGATGAGACCGAGATCAAAGAGGCGATCCGGGTGCTTGCAGGGCAACATCCAACCTACGGCGATCGACGCATTACAGTAATGTTAAAGCGAAGGGGACATGACATTAATCATAAACGAGTTGCGCGATTGATGCGGGAGATGGGGTTGGTTGGCAAGCGACCCGTCCAGCGAGAGCGAACAACCAACAGTAATCATAAATTCAAGCGATATCCGAACCTGGTGATGAATTTAGTGATTGAGCGACCGGATCAGGTTTGGGTGGGAGACATCACGTATATCAAATTGCAACAGGAGTTTGTCTACTTAGCCGTGTTGATGGATGTATTCACACGAAGTATTCGAGGATGGCATTTGGCTCGGAGCATGGATCAGAGCCTGACGATAACGGCTCTTAACAAGGGATTAGAGAAGGGGTATCCAGAGATTCATCATTCTGATCAGGGAGTGCAGTTTTTAGAGGATGTGTACATGAGAAAGAGAATACATTCATCATTGGGTTATCTAACTCCAGATGAATATGAGCAGAAATGGAATGAACAGAAAAAGAAGAATCATGATACAAACAAAGAATCATGATATAAACGAAGAATTTCCTTAAATTCTTCAATCCTCTGTCCGAATTTAAGGGTTCATTTCAGTTGCCTGCTGTGGTTTGAGCTTGCAATCTCTGGCATCTCCCCAACATGGATGCAATATTAGAGGTAGTATTCGGTCACTTCTGAAATCTTAGTATGCTGGAATGGTTGGCTGCCACAACAGGAATAGAGCTAGGTAAGCTGGTGCTGGAGCAGGTACTCGATTTGGGTAAGCCTGTCCTGGAGGGGTATGTTCAAGATTTTTTTAAGGATTGCCTGAGTAGCGGAGTCAGCCGACTAAATGCCACAACACTGAGAACGCCAATGGCAGAAGCAATTGGCTACTTTATCAAGCGATTTATTAAAGAACTTCAGATTAACGACGTTCCTGAAACCAGTATTCAGCATCACTATAAAGCAGTGATCAAGAAGTTTGTGCAAGATAAGGCAGTGCGCCCTATTCTAGGAAAAGCCTTTGAGAAGGATTGTAAACAAATTGATTATGCGCAGTTAGAACAAATCTGGACACAACAGTATCAAGTCTCTGGATGGCAATTCCCTTCAGAAGAGTTTGATTGGCGGGGTGTCGGCAAAGAATATGTGTATCAGGTCAAAGGCATTGTTAAAGCGAATCCAGAGTTGCGATCGCTGCTCGAAACCGATCTATTAGAAGACATTGCCCGCAATACAGCGCAACTCTCACCGGGATTTGATGTTGAGACTTATCGAGCCAGTTTGCAGTCGAGCTATGGCTATCTAAAGCTGTATACCCTGGATAGCACCGATCGCGTCGATGCCATCAAGCTATGGGCAATGTTCATTGAGCAAACTGTGCGAGAAGCTATGCCTCCAATGCGCTACGACCTACCTTTGGACTTGAAACGACAACTGCAAGCGGAAGGACAACTCAAAGCAGATTTATCGCCTGAAGCCTTAGAGCATTATCGTCATGAATACTTTCAGCAACCCGCACGAAAGGTTTTAGACGCGGTAGCTAACTCTCAATGGGCGGTTATTTTAGGAGATCCGGGATCGGGTAAGTCGAGTCTGTTGCAATATCTGGCACTGGAATGGGTAGAGGGCAAAACCGAGAAACTGCCGCTATTAATTGAGTTGCGAGAATTTGCCATCAATCCATCTGCCAACTTCCTCGAATTTTTGCATCGAGGTCGGGGTGTAGATTGGCAATTTGACCAGCAGCAACTTCATCAGCATTTGCTGGAGTCTCCCACACTGCTCATGTTTGATGGGCTGGACGAGGTGTTCGATCGCGCGACCCAATCGACCGTCATCGACGATGTCATTCGCTTTTCGCAGCAATATCCCAAAGCTCAGGTTTTGGTCACGTCTCGAATCATCGGCTACAACCCCGAACGACTTCAACACAGTGGTTTCCGACACTTCACGATTCAATCCCTGGATACCGACGAAATTCACGAATTTATCGATCGCTGGTATGACCTATCAATGGGCAGCGATCCGGATAAAGTGCGATTGAAACAACGCTTGAAGGATGCCATTGCTAGTTCTAAAGCGATCGCTAACCTGGCAGATAATCCGCTGTTGCTGACGATGATGGCAATTCTGAATCGACGACAGGAATTACCCCGCGATCGTGCCGACCTCTATGACCAGGCTTCGCGGGTGTTGCTCTACCACTGGGATGTGGATCACAAGCGATTGCAGTTACCGATGGATGCGATCGGGCGACGGGAAAAGCAGGAGATGTTGCGCCTGATTGCCTATGAGATGCAGGCAGGGGAAGACGGACTCAAGGGAAATTTGATTAGTTGCGATCGCCTCACCCGCATTTTGACCGACTATTTGCGCGATCAGGGCTTCAGCGAACCCCGTGAAAAAGCCAATCGGTTGATTCAACAACTGCGAGAGCGAAACTTTATCCTTTGCGATCGCGGAGCCGATACCTACGGTTTCATGCACCGGACTTTCTTGGAGTATTTTTGTGCCGTTGAAATTGTCGATCGCTTTGAGAAACAACGCACTCTCACCTTTGAACAATTGCGCGATGAGGTCTTTGGTCAACACTGGCAAGATGAAACCTGGCATGAGGTTTTGAGGCTAATTTGTGGAATGATTGACGCAAAGTTTGCTGCGCCATTGATCGAATATTTAATGAAGCAGGACATTGACCGGAGTTCTTGCTTAGAAGATGTGGGAGCCAATAATGCCTCAGATTTTCGTGTGAACACTGAAGGGGTAAACAATCTACTACTTGCAGCAGATTGTTTATCTGAAGTTAAAGATTTAAGCTCAGTCGCCTCTACAAAACTTAAGCTGAAACAGCATCTTTGCTCTGAAGTAGAAAAACCAGAAGTTCCTCTATCTTATGATGCAACTGAGGCGATCTTAAATCGCATTGTTTACTGTTTCCACACAGAACAAACTCTTGCATGGCTCAAATCGCTGCCTGCACGAGAAAATTGTCGGTGGGCACTACCTCGTCAGGCAGCGATATATGTACTTGGTAGGTATTATCATGACTATCCAAAAACATTGGATTGGCTCAAATTACAAACACAACAGAATATAAACCCTGGAGACGAACGTGGACCTGCTCGATGGTCAGCAGTAAAGTCAGTTGCTGAAAATTATTGTAATAGTTCAGAAACATTAGACTGGCTCAAAGCAAGGGCAAAGCAAGAAACCGACGGAGGATTTGTTCGCCATGCAGCGATTTGGTCACTTGCAGAATATTATCAAAGCAATCCAGAAGTATTGTTGTTCCTGAAATCTCTTTCTCAGCAAGCAAAAGAGGGATTTGTGCGTGAGACAGCAGCAGAAGCCATCGCTAAGTATTTCATTCGAGCATCGGGTGTCTTTGAGTTGTTGTGTGAAATTGTTGTGCAAGATCCATTTCAACGAGAAGGTGCTCGGCAATTTAATCCCCGCCAAACTGCCTTGGAAGCCCTCCTCACTCATTATCCCGCACATCCCAAAATTCTAGAATTGCTGCTCGATCGTGCCTTCAATGACCCCGATGAGCAACTGCGAGAATGGGCACAGGAGCAATTAGAAAAATTCAAAATGTAAAATGCAAAATAAAAAAAGGAAGAAGAATATGCAACAGATTGTAGAAGCAGTTTATGAAAACGGCATCTTTCGTCCATTAAAATCGCCAGAGTTATCTGAAGGACAAGAAGTTCGGTTAATTATTCAGTCGAAGAACAAGATAAGCCCCGATCGAATGCTTCAGTTGGCATCTGAAGTCTATCAAGGATTTTCTACCGAACAAATTCAAGACATTGAACAGATTACGCTAGACCGGCAAAACTTTTTTGAAGAATCGGCGAATCAATGACCGTTTTACCTGCACTTCTGGACACTGATATCCTCTCTGCCATCATGCGCCAAGATCCTGTCGTTATTCCAAAAGCTCAGGACTACTTACTGGCTCATGAACAGTTCACTTTCTCCATCATTACTCGATATGAGATTCTACGTGGGCTAAAGGCAAAAGGTGCAGCAAAACAGCTTGCAGCATGTGATCGCTTCTGTGATGTAAATATAATTTTGCCGCTGACTGATGAAATCATTATTAAAGCCTCTGATATCTACGCGCTTTTGAGGCAGCGAGGCGAACTGATTGGAGACGCAGATATTCTAATCGCTTCTACTGCGCTGGCTCAAGAATTATGTTTACATCCGAGCTATCTTAACTCACGCAGAACATGACGACGAGAGGTGGAAAAAATAATGCCGAGTCTCAACTTAGATCAAACAATCAGAGCATGGTCTTCCATTGCTGAAACTGTTTTCGTGCCTCATACAGAGCAGGAATACGAACATTTAGTTGAATTGCTAGACAGTTTGATCGATCAGGTTGGTGAAGATGAAACCCATCCTCTTGCTTCAATGATGGATGTGATTGGTGTGTTAATCGAAAATTATGAAGCTGAGCATATTCCTGAACTAGAGGAGATTGCTTAATCAACCAAAACTCAACTGACTATGTAGAAATTTCTCGTCAGATCTATGAAGGACAGCAATTAGACGAAATTTTTTCTAGAGCCAAACAAAACTGGAAGGATTAGTAATCATTTGCGGCGATCTGGAACTTCATTCATCACTACAATGAACAACGGCGACGGGCGATGGCATCCAAACAGTCTATTTTCTCCATCCTTTCCTAAATTGCACTACCCAATTCTGTTATTTGATGAAGGGCAAGATGTTGATGATGGAGCAGTTGGGGGAGTATGCCCGGTTTCTTTAGCTACTCTAAAACTTAATGCGGCGATAGACTTCAGCCAGGGGAAGCTCTACGTTTAAGCTGTGTAGAACGATCGATCGATCAAGGTGAGCATGAGCTTGCCAGAGCCAGCGATCGTTATTCCTCCGATCAAGGTTGTGATACTGCTCAATATAGGGTTCAGTTTGGCTCACCAGCAAATATTCATAAAAGCTGGAGAGTGAGCGATATTTTCTAAACTTCTCGCCTCGGTCATAGGCTTCGGTAGAGGGTGATAAAACCTCCACAACCAGGCAAGGATTCAGAATTTCATCATTGCGATCGCCATTGAACTCTGGCTGTCCATGAACCACCATCAAATCGGTATAAGTTCCACACTGATAGTCTGGAATCCAAACTCGCAAGTCGCTGTTATACAACCGAAAATCAGTATCTTTGAGCAAAAAACCTAAGTAAATTAATATATTGCTGGCGATCGCACTGTGGGCTTCGGAGCCTCCTGTCATGGTAATGATCTCTCCGTTGCGGTATTCGTGGCGTTCTGGATGGGTTTCCTCCATCGCCCGATACTCGTCTAACGTGAGGCGAGTGGTTATTGCTTCTGAGGAACTGGTTTGAGCAAAGATCACAATCAGACCTCTTGCATAGTTGCTCCAAACCTATTTTCCCCTTTGGGAACCAGAATTGCCAATTCATCTAATCGCACCATCAGATAGTCCGCCATTTACAGCAATTTTCAGATGGTTGAGCAATAAGTAGTGGGTGGATGGGTGGATGGGTGGATGGGTGAGAGAGTGGCATAAGCAAGTGAAAACGGCTGTAGGTAACCGCACGGTAATGTTTGTAGCCCTAGGTTGAGCTGATGTCTGCCGCCCAGTCCCTCTCATCAGAAGACTACCCATTCGTCCAAGAGTTTGTCATGGACAATACTGGTCAAATTCAGAAAGTCATCTTGATTATCAGCACCTATTGGAGGCGTTGGAAGACGAGGGATTGTATCACGCAATGCAAGCGGTGCGCCACGAAACCCCTCTGAGCCGAGAAGATGCTCTCAAAGCACTAGACGGTGATGACTGATGAAGGTTGAGTATCTACCCAGCTTCATCAAAGACCTCAAATCTCTGAAACGTAGCCCCATCTACATCGATGAGAAGGGCGATTGTTTTGGGAAGTGAAAATGCGATCGCTACAATAGTCAACAAGATTCCCCCCAATACCAAAATCCATGCTCGCCGTCCCACATTACCTGAGTCCCGATGAATATCTAGACATCGAATGTCAAAGCTCAATTCGCCACGAATATCGGCGTGGCTTAGTCTATGCAATGGCTGGCGGCACAGATAACCACGATCGCCTTGCCCTAAACCTGCTAAGCCTAATCAACTTGCATTTAGGTGACTCAGATTGCCGCTTTCACTCCGGCAATGTGAAGGTCAACTACCAAGATCAGTTTTATTACTATCCCGATGCATTCGTCACCTGTGACCCGCGCGATCGCAACGACCGCTACATCAAGCGCTATCCTAAACTCATTGCCGAAGTGCTTTCTCCCAGTACGCAAACCTTTGACGTTGGCGAAAAGTTTGACGATTATCAACAGATTGAATCGTTGGAAGAATATATTTTAGTTTCTCAAGAAAGTCAGTGTGTAGAATGTCGTCGTCGCACCTCAGCAAACACCTGGGAAACGGTCATTTACGAGGCAGGCGATCGAGTTGTTTTGAAAAGCATTGGTCTGGAATTTGCGATTGCTGAACTTTATCGTGGTCTGGATGACTAGTGCGATCACCACTCTTGTAGGGTGCGTTGGAAATGCGATCGCACGACTCATAAATTGGGTTGAGACACGTAGCTGGCTTCCCGTAGGATAACTCAACACCCATAAGCTTTCTGGCTTCAACAGGATGCAAACTGAGCTTTTGATTTTGGTAGGTTTTGCAATCGCCAACATCGGGTGAGGCGGGTGTGGTTAGGGTGGGGCGATCGCAGAGTTAGTGGGGCGATTTTCCCTCGATCTTATTCACTTTCCATGACCTGACTAATCCGCTTCAAGACCTGAAGAATTCCATACAGTTCCTGATTAGAGGTCAGTGCTGCAAATACCCGTGAAACGCTGTACTGCCCTCCCTGGTCTCGAGTTAGCTTCACAAACACCGAATCATCCCCATTTGTCATCAGTGCAAAACTTGGTTGCTCTGGTTGGGGGTTTGCCATCAGATAAGCCAGCGTCTGGGGCAAGGCAGACCAGATTGACAATGCTGTCTTCTTCGACTCCACTACGACTACCCAAAACTGATCCTTCAACACCAGCACATCTAACCGTCCCTGTAATATTGAGCAAAATCAAAATGCTGGATGCCAAAGATGCATCCAGGCTCGTTGGCACCAGTTCCAAAATGATTTACGAGCATTATGCTGGACATTTGCGAATCCAGGCTCGAACATAGAGCACCACACCGATATCATCGGTTGTCTGTCGTTGCTGCACAAACTCTGCTAAAATCGCTGGCGAAATCATCGGGAAAGTGGGGCTAAACTCGCATTCCACATACCTGCCATCCGACCAGCGAGAAATCGTAATGCCTTGCTTCGTGTATCGCCACACCTCCGGCACCCGCAACTGCTGATAGATGCCCATTCGACGAGTTGAGGAACTGGTGATGTCTACCTCTACCGCTAAATCCGGTGGCAAACCTTCCGGTAGTTCCGGATCTAGCCCTTGCAGTCGATCGGCATTTTGAATAAAAAAGCAAGAGTCTGGCTCGACTCCCTTCTGCAAATCTTCGCGATCGAGCGTGGTTGAGCCATAGCCTTTGATACTCAACCCCAGTTCCTCAACCAGCGCCGTAATAATCAACTCCAACAGCCGATTGATAATCTCATGCAGCTTCGACGGCATCTTAATTTCCAATGTCCCCTCGTCATAGGTTAGACGGGATGCTCGATGATCGCCCAAATCTGCTAGCAGTGCTTGATAAGTCTGCCAGCTTACATTTTCTAGCACTACCTTCTGGGTGACTTTACCTTGCAGATCGTCTACCTGGAGATCATCAATTTGAGCAGAGGTTGCAACCATTGCCGTTTCTCTATCACCATCAACTTATCTCAACTTTAGCTGACTTGAAAGCAACTACTCCAAGTCTCCAATGTAAGCTTCCCCACGGCTAGAAGCCGGGGCTTTCCCCGACCCAGAGCGCAGAGTTTCAGTAGCCCTGCAATACACACAAGCGTCTCAAATAGCGGAGCCTAAGCGCAGGTATCACGAGCCTCCAGGCTGGCTTACAGTTCGGGTTCCCACCATGCTAGACCAAAGCATGGACTCCGAATATTGTTTCTACAACCGGGACATCTGACAACGGATAAAGATCGTTCAAGGCGGGCTAAAGCCTGCAACCGCTTACCTCCCCCCGTTTGAAAACGGGGCATCCGCTCGTTTTTCGGTGAGACGGCTCTCCTCGTGATAAATACTTTAGTGTTTCCCACCGATCGCCCACACACAGACACTATTCAAGAATCAAAGTGGCGAAAGTTGACGATCGCCCTCCATTACAGTAGAGGTTAATGCCGCCGCCCGAATCTGTTCGATTGCCATCAAGGTTGCTTCAGGGGTTGCAGGAGAAGCTAATGGCACATAGGACGGAACATAGGCGGGTTGACCGAAAGCGGCGATCGCGTCTCGAATGGCTTCTCGGACAGAAAACGCCAACATAAACGGAGGTTCACCGACCGCTTTGCTACCATAAATCACGCCATCTTGGGCAGCCCGTTCGAGTAGATGAACAGTGAAATGTTCAGGAATTTCGCTGATCGTCGGAATTTTGTAGGTGCTAGGAGCATGAGTGCGGAGGCGTCCCTTATCATCCCAAACTAATTCCTCCATCGTCAGCCAGCCCATCCCTTGCACAAAACCGCCTTCAATCTGCCCTTGATCCACCAAAGGATTCAGCGATTCCCCCACATCGTGAACAATATCTACTTGACGCAGTTTGAATGTTCCCGTGAAGCCGTCTACTTCAACTTCACTCACGGCAGCTGCGTAGGCATAGTAATAAAACGGTCTACCTTTGCCCGTTTTGGCATCCCAGTAGATGTTGGGAGTGCGGTAATAGCCTGTCGCTGAAAGGCTGACGCGATCGCTATAGGCTTGCTTCACCACATCCTCAAAACGAACTTGCGCCGTTGGATAAGTCCGGCAATAAATCCAATCATTCTCAAACACGAGTTCTTCAGGGGAATCGAGTTTGAGCCACTTCGCGGCAACAGCAGCTAAGCGAGATTTGAGCGTTTCGCAGGCATCTTTAACGGCTTGCCCATTCAGATCGGCTCCACTCGAAGCGGCAGTAGCAGAGGTGTTGGGGACTTTGTCGGTGCTAGTGGGCATGAGGCGAAAGCGATCGATCGTCACTCCCAGCGATTTAGCGGCAACTTGTAGCATCTTTGTGTGCAGTCCTTGTCCCATCTCGGTGCCACCATGATTGAGTTGAATGCTGCCATCGGTGTAAATCAGAATCAAGGAGCCTGCTTGATTATATTGAGTTTTGTTGAAAGAAATGCCAAATTTGACGGGTGTGATGGCTAAGCCGCGCTTCTTGTAAGCATTCATTTGATTGAACTGATCGATCGCCTCACGACGCTCATCGAAGGTGGCATTGGCTTTCACCGCTTGCCAAATTCGGCTGATGCGATTGTCAACAATGTCTTGTCCATAGTGCGTGGTATTTGTTTCACCGACACCATGATAAAAGTTGCGTTCTCGCACCCGATCAGGTGGTAAGTTTAGCGTTCGTGCAATGCGATCGAGAATATCCTCGATCACGATCATGCCTTGAGGTCCACCAAATCCTCGGAATGCCGTATTCGATACTTTGTGCGTCTTTGCAATCCGTCCTCGCACTTCCAGATTGGGAATGTAGTAAGCGTTGTCGATATGCAGCATTGCCCGCAACAGCACTGGCGGAGACAAATCAATACTCCAGCCGCCATCTGCGTAGAGTGTGACATCAAGTGCGGTGATTTTGCCCTCATCCGTGAAGCCGACCGTGTACTGTCCCCAAAATCCATGACGCTTACCTGTCAAGATCATGTCATGATCTCGCTTTAGCTTCAGGCGCACCGGACGACCTGTTTTATGAGCCGCGATCGCCGCGACGGATGCGACTGGGTTGGCTTGTGTCTCTTTGCCGCCAAATCCGCCACCCATTCGGAGACAAGTGACAACAACTCGATTGTTTGGAATGCCCAACACACGAGCAATGATGATTTGCGTTTCGGTTGGGTGCTGCGTCGAAGAATAAACCTGATAATTGCCTTCGCTATCCGGAATTACCCAACTCACTTGAGTTTCCAGATAGAAATGATCTTGTCCATTTATCTCCAGTTCGCCCTCAAGTTGATGCACGGCTTGCTGAAGGGTAATTTCTGGATCACCTCGACGAATCACTTGCGGCTCATTGTGGAAGCTAGGGGCGGCGATCGCATCTTGAATTGTCAAAATCGGCTGAAGCGGTTCATACTCCACCACCACTTTTTCGGCTCCCAACCGAGCCGCATCTTCTGTTTCACCCACCACCCAAACAATGGCTTGTCCCCAATAGCTGACTTCTTCCGTCGGGAACAAGATTTCATCCTGCAAAATCACGCCTGTGTTATTTTCGCCCGGAACATCATCGGCAGCGACAACAGTGACAACGCCATCGACCTGAACCGCAGCAGATACGTCAAGCTTCGTGATTCGTGCCCTGGCATGGGGCGACAACACCGGATAAAGCGACAGCATTCCAGCCGGAAGCCGTTGATCATCGGTGTAAATGGCGTTGCCCGTCACATGACCTTCAGCGCTTTCGTGACTTTTTCGTTTCCCGATCGTACTCATTAACCCACCTCCAATGGATGAATCGTTGCCCCGCCCATTTCCACAAAAAACTTTTCAAACAAATTCGCCACCAGCATTTTGCGATAGTCTGCACTGCCGCGTAAGTCGGTGAGCGGAGTAAAGCCATCTTTCAAGTCGCGCTTTGTCTGCTGTATGGTGGCGATCGTCCAGGGTTGTCCGAGTAACCCTTGCTCAACGGCGATCGCCCTGACTGGAGTGGCTGCTACGCCGCCGTAGGCAAGTCTGGCATGGACAATCCGATTGTGTTCATCCAGATCAATCACAAAAGCGGCAGCCACAATGCTGATATCGTCTGTCCCGCGCTTTCCGACTTTATACGACTGACTAAGACGGCGAATCGCGCCTTGCGTTAGATGTTTGGAAATCTTGACCGACACAATCACTTCTCCTGGCTGCAAATCCGTTTGACGATAGCCTTTGAAGAAATCCGCAATCATCACACTCCGTTCACCGGTTGCGCTGGCAATCCGAACTTGAGCCTCCAGCGATAGCAAAACAGGCGGTAGATCCCCAATGGGCGAAGCAGTGCCAAGGTTGCCGCCGATCGTGGCTCGATTGCGAACCTGACGCGCCGCAAACCAGTGCAGCATTTCATCCAAACTAGGAAAAACGCCGCGCAACTTGTCTTCAATATGGCTCAACGGCACAGCCGCTCCAATCTCCACAAACTCTGATGTGTCTGTCAACAGGTTTAGCTCCTCCACTGCCTCCAGGGAAACCATGACGGAGATGTGCTTACGATGATGGCTTAGCTCCAATCCTAAATCTGTCGCCCCTGCAACCAGCGTGGCATTTGGATGGTGTTGCAAGAGGTCTAACACTTCGCTGAGACGAGTGGAACGATAAAACTGCTGATTGCTCGTTATATAGCAAATTGAATTGAGTTCTAGTGTCGCTTGCGCCAGTCTTTCGGTGAACTGATCCTGCGGCTTAGCCTGCGCGATCAATTGCGCTGCCCGTCGAATCGCCAGATAACCGGTGCAACGACAAAGATTGCCTTCAACGGAAACATCATCCACCGTGCGATCGTAATAGGCTGCAAACAAGCTCATAATGAATCCAGGAGTGCAATAGCCACACTGAGAGCCGCCCATTTTCACCATCGCCGCTTGTACCGGATGCAACTGCCCATTGGCAACGCCTTCCACAGTGATAATCTCCTGTCCGGCAACCGATCCTAGCGGAATCAGACAGCTATTCATCGCTTGATAATGCGGTTGACCCTTCGAGCCTTTCGCTACGATCGCCACCGTGCAAGCCCCGCAATCCCCATCACCACAGCCTTCTTTGGTGCCAATCTGTCCGATGCGCCGCAGATAGTCCAGCAGTGTCATCGTGGGTGAAATGTCATTCAGACGAACCGATTCACCGTTGATCGTCAGCGTTAAACACGAATCTGACACAGGCTGCACCTCCTTGGTAGCTTAGGGTCTTGAGGGGTCAACATTTTCCCAAGGGGCACGAGATCTCATGCCCCTACCCCCTGATTGTACGGGTTAGAAACGATCGCCACAAAGCATACTGGATACTGTATACAATTAAAACTGAGTTAGACAATGTATGTTTAGTGTCAACGACCCGATCGCCTGGAAGGATTAACCCAGGGAAAAAGAAGTTTTTTGCCAAAAACGCTTGACTTAGAGTGCGCTCTAAGTTCTAAGGTGGAACTAAGCTTCTGAAGGTGAATCCTATGCAGACACTGACGATTCAACAGGTTGCCCAGCAAACGGGGTTGTCTGCCCATACCCTACGTTACTACGAACGAAATGGATTGCTGGAGCCAGTCAACCGGACGAGCAGTGGGCATCGTCGGTATTCGGCAGAAGATATTGCTCGAATCGAGTTCCTGACCCGCCTTCGGGCTACCGGGATGCCGATTCGCCAGATGCAGGAGTTTGCCCGATTGTTTCGGGAGCGACCGGAAACGATCGCTGAACGTCGCACCATTTTGGAAGCGCATGCACAACACGTCCAGGCACACATTCAGGAACTTCAGGGCAACCTAGAAGTGATTCAGTGGAAGATTCGCTACTACAAAGAATTGGAAGCGCGGCAACAGGCTAGTGCAACCAATTTCCTACTCCCAAGCGAACGAACGCCAGGAATGCTTGGCGGCGGGACAAGCCTTCATGATGGAACGTACCCTTCAACAAACGGACGCTGAGGCAGAGGTTGCCCTCCAACTCAACGAAGTATCCTCCTCCTTGCATTAACCTCAGTAAAACCCAGTTTACCAGGGCTTACTGAGTTTCCTTCGCACTTTACCTGACCTGCAAAATTACAGCCAGTTTCACTTGCATAAGCCACACGCATACCCATCCACTCATCTACTCATCCACTCATCCACTCATCTACTCATCCACTCATCTACTCATCCACTCATCTACCCACCCACCCACAACTGTGGCTCACTCATCTGAAAACCGCTGTAAGCTCAGCTTCACCCGTCGAGCGTGTCTGCAAACGACATGTTTCACTGGTTCGCTTTGCATTGACATCAACTTCTTTTAGGAGATTACTATGTCAGCCTCACTACTGACGATCGTTGCTCGCATCAAAGCCAAACCCGGCATGGAAGAACGAATGAGGCAAGATTTACTGGGTTTGCTTGCACCCACTCGTGCAGAATCTAGCTGCATCACGTTTGACTTGTTGATAGACACGAACGATCCAACTGTTTTTGTGCTTTATGAAAACTGGAAGGATCAAGCGGCTCTGGATGCTCACTTTCAGCAACCCTACGTGAAACAGGTGTTCAAGGCGTATGAGGAGACATTGGCAGAACCGATCGCAGTCATGTCACTGGAAAAGATTGGCTGAGTTCAAGAATCTCAATCGATCGCAAATCATAATCGATCCCCCCTAGCCCCTCTGGAAAAAAGGAGAGAACCGGAGTCAAAGTCCCCCGTTTGTTGGCGAAGCCTTCCCGAAGGGTAGGGGGATTTAGGGGGATCAATCACCAGCTTTTTGAACCTGAATAATCTATTTGCGATCGACTGAATCTCGGAATGCGGCATTTGAGATTCTTGAACGAGACATATCGATCGTGGCACAGTGGCAAATACAGCCATGAGCCGCAAGCGATGGCAACGCTTGACGCGAGTTTGGCAAAATAAAAGAGTTCTCAAGCGATCGCAGCGAGGGATGAGATGTCAGTACAAAAAGTAACGGTCATTGATTACCGCAAAGCGAATGCAGCCCATTCACTATTGCCCAAACCCTCTATCCTCTCAAGCTCTGGCTGGAGTAACTTGCATCTAGAAGTTTACCAACAGCCAAAATTTGAAATCGCCGAGCATCAACATACGATGCATGTGATTGCTTGTGGGCTTCCTGATTCGCCCGAAGAACCAGGGTGGGATCGCAAGATTGCCTCAGGAGAACGGTGGTTGGATGGAAAACTTGCGCGGGAAAGGCGGAGAACAGGAGATATTGCGATCATTCCTGCGGGCATTGCCCATCGCTGTAACTGGAATACCTCAGTTCAGTTTATGATTTTGGCAATTGAGCCTGCACTGCTCCAACAGGTCGGTCAGGATTTTGTGAATCCCGATCGCATTGAACTCACGCCTCGGTTTATGAGTGAGCCAGATCCTTTGATTCAAGGGATTTCTTCGACCTTGAAAGAGGAATTAGAGTCTGGCAAAATCGGTGGTGATTTGCTGATTGATAGCCTCAAAACAACCTTAGCGATTCACCTCTTACGCAACTATTGCACCACCCAACCAACACTTTCCAATTATCCAGATGGATTATCTCAATCAACGTTGCAACAAGTGACGGAGTATATTTATGAGCATCTCCATCAGGACTTGAGGCTGGTTGAGCTGAGCGCGATCGCCCAAATCAGTCTCTATCATTTTCTACGTCTGTTCAAGCAACGAATGGGAATCACACCACACCAATACATCCTGCAACGTCGAATTGAAAAGGCGAAACATCTGCTGCAACATAGCAAACTGAGCATTGCGGATATTGCGGTGCGAACTGGCTTTTCCGATCAAAGTCATTTGACGCGATGTTTCAAACGCATCGTTGGTGTAACACCAAAACAACTCCTGCAAACACTATCTATTAACAGCATGGATGCCGTGACTCGAAACAAATATGTTGAGGCAATCCCAGATCTGACGAGGGAGCTTTTAGGCACAATACAGACTCTGCATGATGACACCTGAACGATCCCTGATCGCAATAATGGACTAAAATTTCGCAACTTTCTTCTAGAGTCCTGGATTGCAAGCTTTCTAAGCTATCAACAGCAGACTCTACTGGAGAGAGAAGATGAAAGTCGCACAAACCGAGACACTAATTTCCACACCGGACGGACAAATGCCCGCCTTCCTGGTTGTACCGACTAAGCCTGACCGCAAACCCGCTGTCCTCCTGCTGATGGAGGCATTTGGCTTAACGTCACACATACGAGACGTAGCTATCCGGATTGCGAATGAAGGTTACATTGTTCTCACACCCGATCTGTACTACCGTGAGTTGCCCAACAACACGTTTGGATACAACGAAGTTGACCAGGCAATGGCAATGATGTGGCGTTTGGATTTTGGTAAACCCATTGAGGCGGACATCCGGGCGGCGTTGACGTATTTGAAGTCTCGATCGGATATATACCCAGATCGAATTGGCATGACTGGATTTTGTTTAGGGGGTGGATTGACCTTTTTCACTGCTTGCAAGTTATCGGCTGAGATTGCGGCAGCAGCACCCTTCTACGGCATGGTTTCAGATGAATGGATTCAGGCAGTAGAAAACATTACAGTGCCCGTCTACTTGTTTTTTGGTGGTGTCGATCCGTTCATTCCGCGCGATCGCATCCAACACATAAAATCGCGGTTTCAGGAACTTGGCAAAGACTACACCCTGAAGGTTTATCCCGATGCGGGTCATGGTTTTTTCTGTCACGAACGGGCTGACTATAACCGTCTAGCGGCAGAAGATGCTTGGCACGAACTCACCCGATTCTTCCAGCAACATCTACAGTCCACTTTTTGACCCAAAATGTCCCATTTATACCCAAAAAACTTTGGGGAAGTTTTGAATGAACCTCCCCAAAAGCTGCGGATGCCTGAGTTTGCGACTGTGGAAGCTGGAGCCAGAATTTGCCTGACGGTTTGCTGCGTGTCTTCAGGAAGTTGGGCGATCGCCAGTACCATCAGAGAGTGTTTGTAAAAGATTATTAAGTCGTTTCTTTTTTCCAACGTTGGCGATTGTTCCCCAGTCGTCGTAGCATCAGGCGAATCATGGCAATATAAACCATGCCCTCATGATTTTCTGCTAAACGTTCGTAGTCTCGAACCAATCCTCGTGCATTCTCAAGCCATG